>JAQTVU010000520.1 GCA_028706695.1 Mycobacterium sp. | reverse complement strand
ACGCATCAAGTCTGTCATGCACACCGGTCACCGATCCACCGCCACCGTTGACCATCCGTTGACCATCCATTGATCACCGAGGAACGGCGCCGTCATCCCGGCCCGAGCGGTTCACCGACGGATCGTATGGCCAACATCACAAAGGTTCGCCGACGGCACCGGCCAGCAACGCCGCGGTGGTGGCGCCGATGGCCGCGCCCGCCCAACCGGCGCCTAACCGGCCCGCAGGATCAGCGCATCGCCCTGGCCGCCGGCGCCGCACAGGGCAGCAACGCCGTAGCCGGACCCGCGGCGCGCCAGCTCCAGGGCCACGTGCAGCGTGATCCGCGCCCCCGACATCCCGATGGGATGCCCGACGGCGATCGCCCCGCCGTCGACGTTGACGCTGTCGGGGTTGAGGCCGAGTTCGCGGGTCGAGGCCAGCGCCACCGCCGCGAACGCCTCGTTGATCTCCACGACGTCGAGTTGGCCGACGGTGATGCCCTCGCGGCCGAGCGCCTTCCTGATCGCATTGGCCGGTTGGGACTGCAGCGTCGAGTCCGGCCCGGCGACCACCCCGTGGGCGCCGATCTCGGCGAGCCAGCTCAACCCCATGGCCTGGGCTTTGTCCTTGTTCATGACCACCACCGCAGCCGCGCCGTCGGAGATCTGCGACGCCGAGCCGGCGGTGATGGTGCCGTCGCGGCGGAACGCCGGTTTGAGGCCCGACAGGGATTCGACGGTGGTGTCGGCGCGGATTCCCTCGTCCGCGGCGAACTGCAACGGATCGCCTTTGCGCTGCGGGATGTCGACGGGCACCACCTCGTCGGCGAAGACTCCGTCCTTCCACGCCGCCGCGGCTCTCTGGTGTGACCGGGCCGCGTACTCGTCCTGCTCCTGGCGGGTGAACCGGTCGGCGTCGTTGCGCTGCTCGGTGAGCGCGCCCATCGGCTGATCGGTGAACACGTCGTGCAGGCCGTCGTAGTCCAGGTGGTCCAGGACCGTGACGTCGCCGTACTTGTAACCGGAGCGGCTGTCCATCAGCAGGTGTGGGGCCTTCGTCATGGACTCCTGGCCGCCGGCCACCACCACATCGAACTCCCCGGCGCGGATGAGCTGGGAGGCCAGCGCGATGGCGTCGATACCGGACAGGCACATCTTGTTGATCGTCAGCGCCGGAACGTCCCAGCCGATGCCGGCGGCCACCGCCGCCTGGCGGGCCGGCATCTGCCCGGCGCCCGCCGTGAGCACCTGGCCCATGATCACGTACTCGACCGCCGAGACCGGCACGTTGCCCTTCGCCAGAGCACCGGCGATCGCGATGGCCCCCAGGTCGCTGGCAGAGAAATCCTTCAGCGATCCCATCAACTTGCCGATCGGTGTGCGAGCTCCGGCAACGATCACCGCCGTCGTCATGACTACCTCCTAGGCGTGTGCGGACCGACTGATTCCGCTCCCCGGAGAAGCGAAATCTTTGCCGTCAGGTTAGCGTGGTGACGTGACGACCGACCAAGTTGACGCCCGTCAGGCCTGAGCACCTCTTTGGTGACGGCGATCGATCACGTCGGTATTGCAGTCCCCGACCTGGACGCCGCAATCACCTGGTACCACGACCACCTCGGCATGATGCTGGTGCACGAGGAAGTCAACGACGACTAGGGTGTACGCGAAGCGATGCTGGCGGTGCACGGCGCTCCGGTCGGCTCCGCGCAAATCCAGTTGATGGCCCCGATCGACGACTCCTCGACGATCGCCAAGTTCCTTGACAAGCGGGGACCGGGCATCCAGCAGATGGCGGTCCGGGTTAGCAGCCTCGACAGCATCGGCGAGCGTCTCCGCTCCCAGGGCGTCCGGCTGGTGTACGAGGCGCCCCGGCGCGGCACGGCGAACTCGCGGATCAACTTCGTCCATCCCAAGGATGCCGGCGAAGTGCTGATCGAATTAGTCGAGCCGGCCGCCTGAGGCAGGGCTCTCACGGCCGTTTTCTGGTCGGGCGCCGGGTTGCGCGGTTGGCCCAGCACGTCGTATGCCAATGTCGGCGGTCCTCGATTCCCGCGTGCGGCGAGTCTGCCGGCCACACCACGACGTGGGCGGTGCCGAAACTGATTTCGTGATCGCAGCCGGGACAGCGATAGGTTTTGACCGCGCGCGCCGCGGTCACCGGACAAACCTCGTATTCGTGGCCGTCCGACCCTGTTTCGATGCGCCGCAACAGCGACGACAGCGATGGCGGTGGCTGCCGTTGCGGCCGAGTGCGGCGCCGGGCCATTGGCGATCAGGGGCGCCGGTGTGCGCAGAGCGAACCCGTTTCCCCGCCCCTTTCAATCCGGGCGCACGATCTTCCCGCACACCGATGATTCCCCTGGACATCGTTACACAGCCTGCTGGTAGCGGGTCGGGGATCCGGTGCAGGGCAAGCCTGTCCGTCTCTCGGCGGCGCACCGGGGCCTTAGATGCCCAGCTTAGGGCAGCTTAGGGCAGTAGTCAGCCGGACGTGGGGACCTTGCGGTGTGCGCGCAACAACTCGATCTCGCGCTCGAAGTCGTTCGCCGACTCGAACGATCGGTATACGGAGGCGAAGCGCAGATAGGCCACCTCGTCAAGGTCGCGCAGGGGACCCAAGATGGCCAGGCCGACGTCGTGGCTGGCGACCTCCGGCGAGCCGGCGGCACGCACGGTGTCCTCCACTTGCTGGGCCAGGAGATTGAGGGCGTCGTCGTCCACCTGGCGGCCTTGACACGCGCGGCGAACCCCATTGATCACTTTCTCCCGGCTGAAGGGCTCGGTGACACCGCTGCGCTTCACCACCGCCAGCACGGCCGTTTCCACAGTGGTGAAACGTCTTCCGCACTCGGGGCAGGAGCGCCGGCGGCGAATCGCCTGGCCTTCGTCGGTTTCCCGTGAATCGATCACCCGGGAATCGGGGTGCCGGCAGAACGGACAGTGCATGACCGCTCCTTCGCCGTGCCGCCAAAACAGAC
>JAQTVU010000519.1 GCA_028706695.1 Mycobacterium sp. | reverse complement strand
TGGGGCAGTAGTGACCGCTCCGGTGATAATTCCCGTGGCGGCGGCAGCGACAAGCAGTACACGAAACACGATTGGCTCATCCTCCTGAACTCGGCCTCCAGATGAGGTCACCGCCGCAGCGTATCCCTTGTGCCAGCGGGCAAGTCAGAATCGGACGTTTGAATTCGACATGAATCGTCGCCGCACATTTTCGATGCGGAACACCGTGACGCGAGGGATCGCCGTTCGAGTATCCCGGGGTGCCCCTGCCCGCCCAGGCGCGACGGTCTACACCCCGGTGAGGCCTTGCCTACTGGCCTGCGTTGCGGGAGAGGTCGATCGCGTACTGATTCACGAAGGTGCCCGCCGGCGGATCACCCTTGGCGCGTGTTCCGTCGGACTCACCGGGACGTTTGATCCACAAGTAGGCGTCGGCGTGCGCACCACCGGTCGCCGCCGTGGGCGGAATGCCCAGGGCTCGGCCGCTGGGGTTGCACCAACTGAGGGGGGAGTCGGGCGCTGGCCCGACACCGTTGCGCGACGTGTCGATCACATAGTGTGAACCGTTCGTAAGCGCCGAAATCGCTTCGCCGTAACCGATTTCATCATCGGTGCTGAAGAAGTTCCCTGTGTTGAGGCTGAAGCCGCGCGCGCGGCCGACACCGACCTCGTTGAGCCTGGCGGCCATGTCCTCGGCGCTGTGCCAGCGCAAGTGACCACCGTCGACGTACACTGCCGTGGCCGGATTGGGTGTCAGCGTGTCGACGGCGTAGCGAATCAAGTCAAACCGCTCTTGTCGCTGGTCAGCCGACAGGCAGTCGGCCATGGCGAGCGCATCGGGTTCGAGGATGATCGCGGTCCGCGAAGCGCCGACGTCCGATGCGATGCCGTCGATCCACGCGCGGTACTCGCCGGGCGTCGCGAAGCCACCCGCCGCGAAGCTGCCACAGTCGCGGTGGGGTATTCCGTAAAGCGTCAGGACCGGCATGGCGCCGGCGGCCTGCGCGTCACCGCTGTACTTGGCGACCGTGGCCGCGGACGACCCAGGGACGATCCAGTACGCCTGCGGCGTGTTGGCGACGGCGGTCAATTCCGGACTCGGCGGATCGGCATGCTGCGCGGCGCGCATAGCCGCCGAGTTGGGATTGACGTAGAAGGGCATGCCGGCCAACGGGTTGGCGTCATCGACCAAGCGCACCGCCGGGGCAGGACCGCCCTGCACGCGGTCCGCAGCAACAAAACCCGTCCCGGCAACGGCTGCAGCGGTGAGGAAGGGGGCGATCCACCGCGCGACTGCACCAGCAGCTGAGGACGTCACCCCAGGAAAATTAGTGCTCCCGAGCACTGAGCGCCAATCGTCGACGGCAGCTGCGGGTGCGATCGGCGCTTGGCAGTAAGAGCCGAGAGGTAGCGGTGGAGGTACACGCGCCCGGTGCCCTTTCCGAAGTCGCGGTAGTGCGCAGCCGCCGTGACGATGAGCGCCCTGACGCGCGGGTCACCAGATGACGACTTCGGCATCGTTGCCGCCGTAGCAACGGGTCGAGATTTTCGTGGATCCGTCCTTAAAATACGCCGGGTACCTGCCAACGCAGGTGATCTCATAGCCTTCGCCGGTAACCGGCGAGAATGCGGTGAAGCTGTTGGACATGCCTGTCGCGTAGAACGTCCGACGCACGTTTTCGGCGAATGCACAGCTGGTGTGGCCGCCGACGACCCCTTCGTGCCCGTCTGGACAGATGACGAAAACATCGGTGCGGCCGGCCGCTGTGTCAGGTGGTGGAGCTGCTTCAACGGTGACCGTGGCCGGGGGCGCTGGGGTGACGGTCACCGTGGACGGCGGCGCAACAGGGGCGACAGGCCGCGGTACGTCGGTGGGCTGCGACGGTGAAAGCGCTGCGGCCGGGCTCGTCATCACCGCACTGGGACCGGTGGGTCGCGACTCGTTCGGCTGCGACCGGTCAAAGACGCGGAGTCCCAGCCAGATGACCAGGCCAACGACGACCGCGGCGATGGCGGCGCCAATCAGGATGACGCTGGCGCGCTGCGCGACAGCCCCCCATGAGGCGCCGGTGGTGTAGTCGTCTTCGAGTGCCCACGCCAGCTCGGGTTCAGGCGCCGGCGGTGCGACGAGCGCCGTTTCGTCGTCGCACGGGCCGGCGGTGGTAGAGGGCTGGTCGGTCCCGGCCATACCGCCGTCTTGGGGTGTTTTCTCGATCATGGTCGGCCCTTCTGCCGCAGTTTGCGGTATGCACGGTGTGCTGGCATGGGAATCACTACATTTCTCGACAGCGGGTGCGCGCCTCAGGACGACCAGGTCGGGCAGCCCGGCCCGGCCCGGTTCACGGGCACCGACCGTCGGACCGTCGCCACCGGGCTGGGCCGCACTACCGCCCAGCAGTGGGCTGTTCGCTGTCCCGCACGGCAGCCGTGGCGGGCATTGCGTGCAGGATTACCGCACGATGTCGTTCTGGCCAGGACTTGGCAGCAGCCGGGACCGCCGAATGGCCGGCAGCCCGGTTGGGCGTGGGCTTGCTCGGCGCTGAACACCGCGAAACCCACACCGGCAGCGACCAGCGTCGCGGCGGCAATAAATCGCTTCCCCATGGTCCTTCCCGTGCGCAGGTGTGTGATCGCTATATGTGGGCCAGAGGTGTTGGGGCCACCCGGTTCATCACATGTCGCGGCGAAATCGTCGCGGGCATCTATCCGATGGACACCCGTGACCATCAGGCGTCGGCGAAGGTCCCGGTTGACCGCTCGACGATGGGAGCGGCGACGATCAGCACGGCACGAACAGACCGGGTTGTGCCAGGATCCTGCCGACGACGGTGTACAGCGTCAGCAGCGCCGGGGTACATCCATCGGACACGGGTCGGTTGTGGTCGTCATGGCGAAGCCTTCCTCTGCGGGGAAGTCCACCTGCGCTCCAGGCACCGACAAGTTGGTCTGTGGTTGCGGGGCGCGCCTCCATTTCCTGCGCCGAACCGG
>JAQTVU010000518.1 GCA_028706695.1 Mycobacterium sp. | reverse complement strand
GTAGCGAGGGTGTCCAGGTCAGCGTCCACGACAAGTCTCCAGGGCTTGAGAGTGCGGTTACAACGCCGATCCTGGACGCCCTCGCCTCATAAACCTCACAAGACACACCAGTCCCCTTGGAATCACTCATCTAGCTAGAGCCCCATTTTCCGCATAATCGGGGTAGGGGGATGTCGAGGTGGTTGCGGATAAGCCCCACCGGGTGGGGGTGAGCCGGTCGAGGAGGAGGCCGGTGGTGGTGTAGGTGGCGTGCAGGCCGGCGAAGGCGGTCAGGACGGCGCGGGTGGCATCACGGTGTTCGGGGGGCTCGGCGTAGGTGGGCTTCGATGAGGGCGGAAGGTGAGCAGCGCGATGCCGACGACGGCGATGAGTGCTTGGATGCGGTCGTCGTTGTGCAGAAAGACGGGCCGCACGCGCAGGGTCTGTTTGAGGTCGCGGTGGCGTTGTTCGACGATCCACTGGTCTTTGTAGATGGCGAGCACATCGAGGGCAGTCAGACTGCGTCCGGGCGGGTCGGACAAGTTGGTGGCGATCGCGTAGAGTCCGTCGAGTTTCGCTGCGGCGGTGATGGTTTGGTGGTTGCGGCGCCAGTCGATGCTGGGTTTGCCGCCGCGGGCGCCGGTGGTGACGGTGATCAAGTCGGCGATGTCGGCGCCGACGAGCTTGGCGACGCGGTCGTCGACCTGCTTGCGGGTTGTGTAGTAGCGTCCGCCGAGGCCGTTGCGGATGCGGGTCAGTCGCGCCTCGGCCTTGGTCAGCGCGCGTTCGCGGCCGGCGGCGACGGAGGCGGGGGGCTGGCGCGGTCCGGCCGTGGTCATGCTGGGAGTCGGCGACCACCACGACCTCGGGTGGGGCGATGGCGGCGAGCCGTTCCAGGGCGGCGGTGAAGCAGAGCAGTTCGCTGCTGGCGCCGGGATGGGGCCGTAGTAGACGGCGACCCCGTCGGAGGTGGAGCCTGCAAGGTCTTGACCTGGCGGGCGACGGTGCGCTCGGCGGCCCAGCCCTTTTCCACCAGCGCCGAATCGGCATAGCCGCCGGCGAACCGGATCGCGGTCAGATCCAGATGCAGTCGGGATAAGGTCCACCCCGCACCGTGAGGCGGCCGCCTGCGCCAGCTCGCCGCGCACTTGCTCGGCCGTATGACCCGTTCGCGGCGGCGACGAGGTCGAGGGCCTTGTCGGGCTCGGCGAGGATAGTGGAACCATGAGCCGACGAAACCGGCGATATCTCCGTGCCCGATACCAAGGTTGGCGCGGACGCGCCTAACACCGTGGTCTATGCGTGGTCGGCGGAGGCCACCAGCTCCTCCCCGGCGTTGAACCCGTCGACCGGTTCCATCAGTTCGGACGTCGAGTCCGGGGCGGGTTGCGGGCTCACCGGCCCCGGTCAGGCCTCGGCCCGCGGGGTGTAGCAGACGGTCTGCGCCCGGATCAGGCCGTCGCGGAATACGAACGTGTCGACGCCGTCGTGCACCCGGCCGGCGTCCGATTCGGCGGTCCACTCGAGCAGCAGCACATCGTCGGCGAAAACCTCGTTCTTCAGATTCCACCGTGGGTTCGGCAGCTCGTCGAGCAGCTTGGCGAAGAATTTGCGGACGCCGTCGACGCCGCGCCAGACATCGGTGGGCGTGATCAGCACGGCATCCTCGGCGTAATCGGCGACGATCTCGTCCAGGTCGCCGGCGGCCAGCGCCTGCCCGTGGTGAGCGAACACTTCCCGGGGTGTGGCTGTCATAGCACTCCTCTCCAAGCTGCGGGCCGTCTGCGAAAGAGCGTAGGTCACGGCTGCGGGGCGGCCCGGGCCGCCAGAGGCTGGAACAATAGTGTTCGAAACTAAGTGACTTTCGGTCAGGAAGGAAACGACGATGCCGCGAACCGACAATGATTCTTGGGAGATCACCCAAAGCGTGGGAGCAACCGCGCTGGGTGTCGCCGCGGCCCGTGCCGCGGAGACCGAGAGCCAAAACCCGCTCATCAGCGATCCTTTCGCGCGTGTGTTCGTCGACGCCGCCGGTGAGGGGATATGGAGCCTTTACGCCGATCCGGCGTTGCTGGCCAAGGCGGTCGAGCTTGAACCGGAGGTGCAGACGCGGATACGGCTGATGATCGACTTCATGGCCACCCGGACGGCGTTTTTCGACGAGTTCTTCCTCAACGCCGCCGACTCCGGCATACGGCAGGTGGTGATCCTGGCCGCCGGTCTGGACGCGCGCACCTGGCGGCTGCCCTGGCCCGACGGGACGGTCGTCTACGAGCTGGACCAGCCCAAGGTGCTCGAGTTCAAATCCGACACGCTGCGCGACCACGGCGCCCGGCCGGCGGCGCGGCTGGTCAACGTGCCGCTCGATCTGCGTCAGGATTGGCCGAAAGCGTTGCACGAGGGCGGCTTTGACGCCTCGAAGCCGACCGTGTGGTCCGCCGAGGGGCTGGTCCGTTACCTGCCGGCGCGGGCCCAGGACCTGCTGTTCGAGCGCATTCACCGGCTCAGCGCGCCGGGCAGTCGGGTGGCGTCCAACGTGCCGGGCGCGGGTTTCACCGACCCCGAACGGGTGCGCCGTCAGCGGGAGGAGATGCGGCGGATGCGGGCCACGGTGGCCAAGTTGGTCGACGCTGAGATCACCGATTTCGACGAACTGTGGTACCCGGAGGCACGCACCGCCGTCGACGGCTGGCTGCGTGAACATGGCTGGGACGTGACGGCGGTGACGTTCGCGGGGTTGATGGGCCGTTACGGCCGCAGCATTCCGCCCGGCGCCGAGGACACGATGCCGCCGACCCTCTACGTTTCCGCGCAGCGGCGGGTGGGCGCCCAGTAGGGTTGCGCGGGTCGCGCATTCGAAACGCGCCCGGCCTTGACGGCGAAACGCCCGGGTGCATCTGGCCAACGGCCCCCGGTCCGCCGCGGCGGCATTCGGCCGCCGGCGGCAACGTTGCCCGGCAATCTCAAAAAGGTTTAGACGCCCGCCCGACGGG
>JAQTVU010000517.1 GCA_028706695.1 Mycobacterium sp. | reverse complement strand
CGGTGCAGCAACGGGTGATCCGCGCTCGCGTGCACGGGCGTCAGGTGTATCTGGTGCCGCGCCGGGACGGCGTCGTCGTCGGCGCCACCCAATACGAACATGGCCGCGACACCGCCGCGGTCGTCTCCGGGGTGCGGGACCTGCTCGACGATGCGTGCGCGGTGGTGCCGGCGTTGGGTGAATACGAGCTGGCGGAGTGTGCGGCGGGACTGCGTCCCATGACGCCCGATAATCTGCCACTGGTGCACCGGCTGGACGAACGGACCCTGGTCGCCGCCGGTCACGGCCGGTCCGGCTTCCTGCTGGCGCCGTGGACCGCGGAACAGGTTGTCGCCGAACTGCTTCCGGTAAAGGTCAGGCCATGATCGTCGTGGTGAACGAGAAGGAGGTCGAGGTGGACGAGCAGACCACCGTCTCGGGGCTGCTCGAGTCGCTGGGCTTTCCCGACCGGGGTGTCGCGGTGGCTCTGGACTCGTCGGTGTTGCCGCGTTCGGGCTGGTCGACACGGCTATTCGACGGTGCGCGGATCCAGGTCGTGATGGCGGTGCAGGGTGGCTGACGCCGAACTCACCATCGCCGACCGCAGCCTCACCTCGCGGCTCATCATGGGTACCGGCGGCGCGGCCAACCTGGCGGTGCTCGAGGAGGCGCTGATCGCCTCGGGCACCGAGCTCACCACCGTCGCGATCCGCCGGGTCGACGCCGAGGGCCAGACCGGATTGCTCGAGCTGCTCAACCGGCTGGGCATCACCCCGCTGCCCAATACCGCCGGGTGCCGCAGCGCCGCCGAGGCGGTGCTCACCGCGCAGCTGGCCCGCGAGGCGCTCGGCACCGACTGGGTCAAGCTCGAGGTGATCGCCGACGAACGCACGCTGCTGCCCGACGCGCTTGAATTAGTCAGGGCCGCAGAACAATTGGTGGACGACGGGTTCGTCGTGCTGCCCTACACCAACGACGACCCGGCCCTGGCGCGCCGGCTCGAGGACACCGGCTGCGCGGCGGTGATGCCGCTGGGCTCGCCGATCGGCACCGGGCTGGGGATCGGCAACCCGCACAACATCGAAATGATCGTCGCCCAGGCCGGTGTCCCGGTGGTGCTCGACGCCGGTATCGGCACCGCCAGCGACGCGGCGCTGGCGATGGAGTTGGGGTGTGACGCCGTCCTGTTGGCCACGGCGGTGACCCGCGCCGCCGACCCGCCCGCCATGGCGGCCGCGATGGCCGGCGCCGTCACCGCCGGGTACCTGGCGCGGCGCGCCGGGCGGATCCCGAAGCGGTTCTGGGCGCAGGCGTCCAGCCCGGGCGTCTGAGGGTGGGTCCAGCCGGGCGTTATGTCGCGCTGGGCAGTTCGATGGCCGCCGGTCCCGGCATCCGGCCCGCCGCCGCCGGGGCGCCGCGGTGGTCGGGACGATCGGCCCGCAACTACGCGCATCTGGTCGCCGAACGACTCAACTACGACCTCGTCGACGTCACCTTTTCCGGGGCGACCACCGCCCACCTGCTCACCGAGCACCAGCACGGCGCGCCGCCCCAGATCGCGGCGCTGGACGGCTCGGAAAGCTTGGTGACGGTGACCGTCGGCGGCAACGATGTGGGTTACGTTCCGCTGCTGATGGCCGCGGCGCTGCCGGGATGGTCGCGGCGCCTGCCGCTGCTGGGCGGGCGCATCCGCGAGCTGCTGGACCCCGCCGCACGCGACCACGCGCTGGCCCAGGTATTCGAATCGCTGTGCGCGGTCGGGGACGCGCTGCGCCGGCGGGCCACAGACGCCCGAATCCTGTTCGTCGACTACCTGACGATACTGCCGCCCGCCGGCATCCCGGCCCCGCCGCTGGCGGACCGCGACGCCGACCTGGGCCGGCATGTGGCCGCCGCCTTGGAACGGCTCACCGCGGAGGCGGCAGCGGCGACCGGCTGCGGTATCGTGCGCGCCGCCGCGGCCAGCCTGTCCCACCACGCCTGGTCCGCGGAGCCATGGACCACGCCACCGGCAAGGTTTGGCGTCTCGTTGCCCGGTCGACCCGCCCCGCTGCACCCGAACGGGGCGGGGATGCGCGCGGTCGCCGAACTCGTTGCGGCGCAATCGTAGTGGTCAGCCGTTGGTCCGCCACCACTGAAAAAGCGCGGGGACGTCGGTGTTGGCGGCGCGGATGTAGCTCAACACCTTCTTGGCGTCGTTGGTCCAGATCACCTCCGCGGCGTCCTGAAACGTCCCGCAGGCGACCTGCCCCGCGTTGCTGGTTGCGCTGCCCTGGTGCCAAACGGTGGGTGACGCGGTGTCCCCGCAGTTGGCCAGGACGTTGCCCTTGATGGAGGTTTTGAACATGGCGGCCAAGTCGTTGCCGTTGCCGAACAGAATGTACTTGCCCTGGGCCGGCCCATTGGGGTCGGGGTTCTGCCCGCATGCCAGCGAGGCCAGTTCGCCGTTGCCGACGGTTTGCGGAGTGCAGTTGTTGAGGTCGTAGCCCTTCGACATCGCGGCGCCCAGGATGTCGATGTCAGCCCGGTTGCCCGTATTAGGGTCGGCGGTCGCCCCGGCAGTGCCGAAGAACGCGAAACCGCTTATGAGCGCTGCGGCCGAGGCAATTCGCAGCCCGTGGCTGAGACGAGACATCGTGTCGGCTCCTTAACATTTGCGTCGCGCACCGGAAACGGCTCCGCTGCCAACCGATCGTAGGGATACCTCCCCGCCGTGCAACGCATTCGGATGGAAATATCGGCGCGGCACCAAACAAATTGCGGGGCAGGGCTATTGGGAACCCGTGTGGAACCATATCAGGCGGTCACCGGCATGGCCGCCACGCATCGGGCGACCGCCGGCGCCAAAACAGCATTTCGTTTGACATGGCATGCCGTTTGACATACTGCCGTGACCGGCGCCGCTCGGGTAGGGTAGGCACGCTTCACCCACGCCAGCCGACTGCCCCTCTGACTGGAGAACTCGATGACCGGACAGCCGCCGCCCCTCCCGCC
>JAQTVU010000516.1 GCA_028706695.1 Mycobacterium sp. | reverse complement strand
CGACGTGGCGGTAGAACGTCGATCGCCGCGCCGAGCGCGGCGCGACGACACCGTCACGTACCACGGCGACGCCGGTGCTGCCCAGCTGTGCCGCGCGGCCGGCCACCCAGCGGCGCCACGATCCCCCCACCGCGGCGCGCAGTCCGGGCACGGCCGGTGTGGGCTCGACGCGCACGCTGGCGACCGCGCCGTCGAACAGCGTGGTGTCGTCGACGACCGCCTCACCGATGAGCAGGTCGCGGCCGTCGGCCGGCAGCCACTCGGCCCGCCCCACGATCACGGCCCCGGTCTCGTCGCGGATCAGCGTCGCGCGGCGGGCCGAACCGCGGCGGGCCCGCCGCGCCGCCCGGCGCCCCGACGGCAGGCGGTAGGCCCGGGTCCCCGCGGTGCGGCGGGCCGGCGCGTAGGCCACTTCGACGTCGAGCCGGTCGTCGCGCAGCAGCCGGGTCAGCACCGCAGCCAGGTCGGCGTCGGCGCCGACCACCACCAGCCGTCGGTAAGGTCCGATCAGCACGCCCTGGTCTGCCACCGTCTCGCCCCGGAGGGTCGGCAGCCCGCGCAACGGGCCCGGGACGCGGCGATCGCCGAAAACCAGCACCGCGACGCCCCCGACGTCATCGGGCGGCTTCTCGCCGGCGCTCATGGGCTCCTCGCAACCTGCTGGCAATCTCCTGGCCTAAGCTGATTTGCCCGGCTCCGCGGCGAGGCCACGGCGGCGCCCGCCTCTTGGCCGAGCCGGGGCCAGGCTGGGGCCAGGCTGGGACCAGGCTAGGGTAGTTCACCGGCCGGACCGCAATAAGCAGGCGAGATCAGGTGGGAGCATGTCATGCCGGCAATCGTCCTCATCGGCGCCCAATGGGGCGACGAGGGCAAAGGTAAGGCCACTGACTTGCTCGGTGGACGCGTGCAGTGGGTGGTGCGCTACCAGGGCGGCAACAATGCCGGACACACCGTCGTGTTGCCCACCGGCGAGAACTTCGCGCTGCATCTGATCCCCTCGGGCGTCCTGACCCCCGGCGTCACCAACGTCATCGGCAACGGCGGGGTGGTGGACCCCGGGGTGTTGCTGGACGAGCTGCGGGGCCTGGAAGACCGCGGCGTCGACACCTCCGGGCTGCTGATCTCGGCCGATGCGCACCTGCTGCTGCCCTACCACGTGGCCATCGACAAGGTCACCGAGCGCTACATGGGCAGCAAGAAGATCGGTACCACCGGCCGCGGCATCGGGCCGTGCTATCAGGACAAGGTCGCGCGCATGGGCATCCGGTTCGCCGACGTGCTCGACCCCGACCAGCTCAGCCAAAAAATCGAGGCCGCGCTGGAACTGAAGAACCAGATTCTGGTCAAGGTCTACAACCGCAAGGCGCTGGACGCGCACCAGCTGGTCGAGGTGCTGCTGCGGCAGGCCGAGAGCTTCCGGCACCGCATCGCCGACACCCGGCTGCTGCTCAACAACGCGCTGGAGGCCGGCGAGACGGTGCTGCTGGAAGGCTCGCAGGGCACCCTGCTCGACGTCGACCATGGCACCTACCCCTACGTGACCTCCTCGAATCCGACGGCGGGCGGCGCGGCGGTCGGGTCCGGGATCGGCCCAACCCGGATCACCACCGTGCTGGGCATCCTCAAGGCCTACACCACCCGCGTGGGCTCCGGCCCGTTCCCCACCGAGCTGTTCGACGAGAACGGCGAGTACCTGTCCAAGACCGGGGGCGAATTCGGCGTCACCACGGGACGGCGCCGGCGCTGCGGTTGGTTCGACGCCGTCGTCGCCCGCTACGCGACCCGCGTCAACGGCATCACCGACTACTTTCTGACCAAGCTCGACGTGCTGTCCAGCCTTAAGACGGTGCCGGTGTGCGTGGGCTACCGGATCGACGGAACCCGCATCCACGACATGCCGATGACCCAACGCGACCTCGCCCGCGCCGAGCCGATCTATGAGGAGCTGCCGGGCTGGTGGGAGGACATCTCGTCGGCCCGGGAGTTCGACGAGCTGCCCGCCAAGGCGCGCGACTACGTGTCGCGCCTGGAAGAGCTTGCCGGAGCGCAGGTTTCGTGCATCGGCGTGGGTCCCGGGCGGGAGCAGACGATCGTGCGCCGCGACATCCTGCAGGTGCGTCCGTGAGCGGCGGCGAGCCGGATCCCAAGGAACAGGAGCTCGACCCGGACTACGAGCACCATGGCGGCTTCCCGGAATACGGCCCGGCCAGCCCCGGCCCGGGATTCGGCCGGTTCGTGGCGGCCATGCGCCAGCTGCAGGACCTCGCGGTCTGTGCCGACCCCGGTCAAGACGCGGGGGACGTCTGGGACGAGGCCGCCGGCCGTGTCGAGGCGCTGGTGGAGCTGCTGCGCCCGTTTCGCGCCGAGGAGGGTAGGGCACCGGCGGGGCGGACGCCGGACCTGCCGGGCATGGGCAGCCTGCTGCTGCCGCCCTGGACGCTGACTCGGTACGGCCCCGACGGTGTGGAAATGGCCGGATTCTTCACCCGGTTTCATGTCGGAGGCAACCAGGCGGTGCACGGCGGCGTGCTGCCGCTGCTGTTCGACCACATGTTCGGCATGGTCTCGCATGCGGCGGGCCGTCCGGTCAGCCGGACCGCCTTCCTGCATGTCGACTACCGCAAGGTCACCCCGATCGACGTCGCACTGGTCGCGTGCGCCCGGGTGGACCGCACCGACGGCCGTAAGGCATTCGTGTCCGCGGAGTTGGCGGATCGTTACGGGACGGTGTTGGCCGAGGCCAGCGGACTGATGGTGCGGTTGCTGCCCGGCCAGCCATGAGCCGGGTTGCGCCGTCTTCCACCACGGTCCACCTATCCTTGAGCCGTGACCGACGGCCCCGAAGAACAGCCAGATGCAGACGACAAGACAACGGTGATCGACGTGGCGCCGCCGACGGCGGACCCGTACGCCGATGCTGATGGCGCCGCCGAAACCGCCGCCAGGCCGCGTGTGCTGCTGCTGGGTTCCGGTGCGCGCAGCC
>JAQTVU010000515.1 GCA_028706695.1 Mycobacterium sp. | reverse complement strand
TGATGAATCGTGTTGTTCGGGGGCCATATTCGCCCAACCTAGACCAGACCCGGCCAAGCGCGCACCCGAAGGCGGTCACGGGCCTAGGATCGCGCGGCCGATTCGACGGAATGTGCCGGGGCACTGCGGCCCGGCGCTCGGACACGACGGCGTCGGCCGGATCGGTGAGATCGTCCCCGCCGCGGAGCAGGCGCTGCGGCCGGGCAACCTGGACCGTCCGCACACCACGCGCCGGTGGACGACCAGGCGGTGTGTGGGGCCGCCGGCGTGGCTACCCACCCAGGTATTTGCGTAGCGTGTCCACCGCGGCGGCGATGTTGCCGACCGGCACCCGCTCATCGCGCCGGTGCGCCAGGTTGGGATCACCGGGCCCGAAGTTCACCGCGGGTACACCCAGTGCGGCAAAGCGTGCCACGTCGGTCCAGCCGTACTTGGCGCGCACATGCCCGTCGGCGGCTTCGACCGGCGCCGCGGCCGCGGGCTGACGCAGGCCCGGCAGCGCACCCGCGGCGGCGTCGGTCTGTTCCATCCGCACGTCGAGGCCGTCGAACACCTGCTGCACGTGCTGCAGCGCGTCGTCCACCGACCGGTCCGGCGCGAAGCGGAAGTTGACCGTCACCGAGGCCGCGTCGGGAACCACGTTGCCGGCCACGCCGCCGTCGATCCGCACGGCCGACAGGCCCTCGCGGTAGGCGCAACCGTCGATGTCGACGGTGCGCGCCTGGTAATCGTCCAGCCGCTTCAGCACCGGACCCAGCTTGTGAATGGCATTGTCGCCCAACCAGGAACGCGCCGAATGGGCGCGGGTTCCGGTGGTGCTGACCACCACCCGCAGCGTGCCCTGGCAACCGGCTTCGATGTAGCCGTCGGTGGGCTCCCCCAGGATGGCCACATCGGCGGACAGCCAGTCCCGCAGCTCCCGTTCGATGCGGCCCAATCCGTTTGCCGCAGCCTCGATTTCCTCGCAATCGTAGAACACCAGCGTCAGGTCGTGCGCCGGTTCCTGCACCGTGGCGGCCAGATGAAGGAACACGGCATCACCGGATTTCATGTCCGCGGCGCCGCAGCCGTACAGCATGTCGTCCGCTCGGCGGCTGGGCAGGTTGTCGGCCGCCGGGACGGTGTCCAGGTGCCCGGCCAGCAGCACCCGCGACGACCGCTGCCGGTTGGTGCGCGCCAGGACGGCGTTGCCGTTGCGGACGATCTGGAAGCCCGACGTCTGGTCCCGCAGCGCGGCCTCCACCTCGTCGGCGAGGCGCCCTTCGTCTCCAGACTCGCTGGGAATGTCGACGAGCGCCGCGGTCAGCTCGACGGGGTCCCCGCGCAAGTCCAGCATGGTGCCCAGCGTAATCACGGGCGCCTGTGGGGTCGTTCACGTCCGCCGGCCCGGGGCAAGTAACCTGACCGCCGTGACTGGAGCTGCAGGCATCGGGTTGGCGACGCTGGCCTCCGACGGATCGATTCTCGACGTGTGGTTTCCCGCACCGGAATTGACCGAGCCGGACACCAGCACGACGTCGCAGCTCGCCGCATCCGGCATCCCGGCCGACCTCGCCGCACTGGTCGGCCGCGACGACGACCGCGGCACTGAGACCATCGCGGTGCGCACGCTGATCGGCTCGCTCGACGATGCCGCCACCGACGCATACGATGCCTACCTGCGCCTGCACCTGCTGTCGCACCGGCTGGTGGAGCCCCACGGGCTGAACGCCGGCGGCTTGTTCGGGGTGTTGACCAATGTGGTGTGGACCAACCACGGCCCATGCCCGATCGAGGGTTTCGAGGCGGTCCGGGCGCGGCTGCGCCGCCGCGGGCCGGTGACCGTCTACGGCGTCGACAAGTTTCCCCGCATGGTGGACTACGTCGTGCCTTCCGGCGTGCGCATCGCCGACGCGGACCGGGTGCGGCTGGGCGCTCACCTGGCGCCGGGCACCACCGTGATGCACGAAGGCTTCGTCAACTACAACGCCGGGACCTTGGGCGCGTCGATGGTCGAAGGCCGCATCTCGGCCGGTGTGGTGGTGGGCGACGGGTCGGATATCGGCGGCGGGGCCTCGATCATGGGCACCCTGTCCGGCGGCGGCACCGAAGTCATCTCGCTGGGAAAGCGCTGCCTGCTCGGCGCGAACGCCGGGCTGGGCATCTCCCTGGGCGACGACTGCGTCGTCGAAGCCGGCCTGTATGTCACCGCCGGCACCAAGGTCAGCACGCCGGACGGCACGATCGTCAAGGCTCGTGACCTCTCCGGCGCCGACGGCCTGCTGTTCCGGCGCAATTCGGTAACCGGAGCCGTCGAGGTGCTGTCCCGCGCCGGTCAGGGCATCACGCTCAACGCCGAATTGCACGCCAACTGAGCACCCGCGGTCAGCGGCAGCAGTTGGCCTCCAAAGGAGCTTCCCGCGGCAGGGCGAACGCGGCGCTGTCGGTTTCCGGCAGCAGATAAGTGCTCAGCAAGCTGATCGACACCAGCGCGGCCAGCAGCAGGCTCAGGGCCCAGCTGCCGAAGCTCGCCAGCAGCGTGCCCGCGATCAGCGGCGGTAACGCCCCGCCGAGGATGCCGGCGAGGTTGCTGGACAGCGCCGTGCCGGTATAGCGGTACCGCGCGGCGAACAGCTCGGGCACGAACGACGCCGTAGGGCCGGCCGCGATGGCACCGACGGCGTACATACCGACGATCGCGACCGCGAACAGGACGGGGTTGCCGGTGTCCATCAGCGGAATCACCACCAGCGACCACGGTAGCGATGCCGCCCGCCCCACCAACATCATGCGACGACGCCCGCCCCGGTCGGACAGGATGGCAGAAACCGCAATGAGCGCGATGCTGGCCAGCCCGCCCAGTACCCCGACGACCAGGATCAATGTGCGGGAATGTCCCAGCTGGATTTGTGCGTATCTGGCCAGGTACGTGCTGGCCATGTAGACGAACCCGAATCCGCTGACGACGCTGCCCCCGGCCAGGGCGATCGTGCGGCGCTCGCGGCGCAGC
>JAQTVU010000025.1:4877-11956 GCA_028706695.1 Mycobacterium sp. | reverse complement strand
GTGTCGCGCTCGGCGTCTTGGACTTCTGGCGCGGCGGGCACCTCGGGGTTGGCGTTGATCAACATGGCGATGCCGAGCAGGTCGCCGGCCTGTGACCCCTCATCGACGAGCTTGGTGCTCAGCTGCTGGCCGGCGGGCAGGATCGACGAGTTCACCACCGTCCGCAACTTCTCCGCGGAGTTGGCGTCGACGAACTCCTGGGTGAGCGACACCGTCCCGGTGACCGTGCCGCCGGCCAGACCGACGATCTTGGCGATGGCCGCCACGTCGTCGTCTTTGGCGTCCGGGGTCCGGAACAGCACCACCGACTTGCCGCCCAGCGCGTCGTGCACGACCCGGCCGGCCAGCTGCATGTCGAAATTGTTTGCCGCGCTGAGCTTTTCATTGAGCACGTTCTTCTGGTCGTGCAGACGGCCGATCTGGGCGGACAGGTCGCGCTTCTCGTCACGCAAACTCGACAGCAACGTGTCCGACAGAAAGCCGGAACCGAGCACCACGCCGACGGCCAGCGCCAGGAAGACGGCAGCCAGCGAGAACGCATGTTGGCGTAACGAAATCATTTAAGGCACCGTCCTGGCAAGAAGCCCGGAAGCAAACCGGAAGCAAACTAGGTGACCCACTTCTGCACTATGAGCACGAAGTGGGTCCAGTAGTTGGCGATCCAGTGCAGGACGGGGCCGTCGGTGCGGGAAACCCACAGCGCCACCACCACGGCAATCAGCATCGTGAGCGCCAAAAGCGCGATCGCGCCGGCCGAGATGTTGTTGCGGTACAGGGTCGCGACGGCCCTGGCGTCGACCACCTTCTCCCCCACCCGCAACCGGGTCAGGAAGGTCGACGGGTTGGATTGCGCCCGGGTGCGGTCGAAGAAGGTCTCGATGTTGGCGGTGTGGCCCGCGGTCACGAGCAGCGCGGCGCCGTGGTGATCGGCCAGCAGCAGCGCCAGGTCGACGGCAGAGCCGGCCGCCGGGAACGTCATCGCCCCGACACCGAGGTCCTGGATGCGTTCCAGGCCGGGCGCGTGACCGTCGGCGTCGGCGGGCAGCACCACCTGGGCGCCGCACTTGAGGGCTTCGGCGCTGATCTGCTGGGGGTCGCCGACGATGAGCTGCGGACGGTAACCGGCTTTTCGCAACACATCTGCGCCGCCGCCCACCCCGATGAGCACCGGCTGGTACTCCTTGATGAACGGCTTGAGTGACCGGAGGTCATCGGCCGCATCGGGCTCGTCGGCGACGACGACCACGTGTCGGCGGCGCAGGTCGACGTCGACGTCGGGGATGCCGATACCGTCGATCAATAGCGGGCTTTCACTCTTGATGAACTCAATCGTGTTGCCCGCGAATGCTTCCAGGTGCGCCACCAGCCCGCTTTTGGCTTCCCGCATCAGGTCGGCGATGTCGTGGTCGGTGCGTTCGGTCCCGCGGATCAGCCGGCGATCCCCGGAGTAGACGCCACCGTCGTGCAGCCGGATCTTGGCGCCGTCCTTGATCTTCTTGAACGCGTCGGGCCCGGTGTCGTCGATCAGCGTGATCCCGTTGTTGACCAGCACCTCCGGCCCCATATTGGGATAGCGGCCCGAGACGGACCGTGACGCGTTGACGACGGCGGCGACGTCGGCCTCCACCAGCGCGTCCGCGGTGACGCGGTCGAGGTCCAGGACGTCGAGCACCACGATGTCGCCGGGGCACGCCCTACGCAGCAAGCGGTCGATGTTCCGGTCCACCCGGGCGGTGCCCGTGAGGCCCGGCCGGGTCGTGTTACGCGATAGCAGCCCTGACATCTTCATGGGGCGATTCTGTCGGCGAAGCCCGGCACGGGCGGGGAGGCGCGCCGTAACAACAGCACCATTAGTTATATTGAGCCACAACAGTCACGGGCGGGGCGGCCCTGAGGGCCGCAGTCGCAGGCGTTTGCCGACTGTCGCTGTGCAGACCGGCGCCCGCCCGCGGGCGTATAGGTGCGGGGCTTATATTTCGTCGTTCTGCGCCGCGTCCAGCAGCTCACGGGCGTGCGCGCGGCCGCTGTCGGACTCCCCCAGCCCGGCCAGCATCCGCGCGAGCTCGGCCACCCGATCGTCGCCGGTGACGCGCAGGACGCCACTGGCGCCCTTGCCCGCGGCGCTGTGCACCACCAGGTGCACGTCGGCGTAGGCCGCGACCTGAGGCAGATGCGTGACCACGATGACCTGGTGGGTGCGGGCCAGCCGGGCCAACCGCCGCCCGATCTGCACCGCGGCCCGGCCGCCGACGCCGGCATCGATCTCGTCGAACACCATCGTGGTGCCCGACGCGGACGCCGCCAGCACCACTTCCAGCGCCAGCATCACCCGCGACAGCTCGCCGCCGGACGCGCTTTTCGCCAGCGGCAGCACCGTCATGCCGCGGTGTGCCGCGAAGCCGAACTCGACCTGGTCGACACCGTCGCCGCCGACCCGCACCACCTCACCCGAGGGCAGCCGCAAGGCGACGGGATCGTCCTGATCGGCCGCCTCGTCGATGGTCACGTCGATCGTGAACTCGGCGTCGCCCATCGCCAGGGCGGCCAGCTCCGCGGTCACCTCCTTGGCTAGCCGCTTGGCCGCCTTGCGGCGCGCCTTACCGAGATCGACTGCGGCTTGTGACAATTCAATCCCGATTTGGTCGACCCGCGCCGCCAGTGCGGCCAGCCCCTCCTCGGAGACGTCGAGCTGCCCGAGGCGCTCCCGCGACTCCCGCGCCCACCGCAGCACCCCGTCGATGTTGGCGGCGTACTTGCGGGTCAGCGTGCGCAGCTGGGCTTGACGGGCCAGCTGCGCTTCCAGCGCGGTCGCGTCGACGGGCAGCTCCTCGAGGAAGCCGCCCAGCTCGGCCGCCGCGTCGGCGACCACCGTGAGCGCCTCGCCGATTTGCTGCGCCAACGCCAGCAACTTCGCGTCGTCGAACGACTCCAGGGCGGACTTGGCGCGTCCCAGCAAGTCGGTGGCACCGGGGCCGTCGGCGTCGTCGAGGGGCCCGGACAGCGCCGCGTGCGCGGTGAGCGCGGCCTCGCGCAGGCTGTCCAGCTCGGAGAGCCGCACGATGTCGGCGACCAGCGCGTCGTCCTCGCCGGGTTGGGGGTCGACGGTGTCGATCTCGTTGAGGGCGAACTTCAGCCGGTCCGCCTCCTGGGCGAGTTCACGGGCCCGGTCGCGGCGGTCGGCCACGTCACGCCGCGCCGACAGCCAGGCGTCTCGCAGCTTGCGGTACCGCGCGAGGAGGTGCCCGGACGCCGCGAAGCGGTCCAGCGCGCCGCGCTGCTCCTCGGGCCGCATCAACCGCAGCTGATCGTTTTGCCCGTGCAGGGTCAGCAATTCGGTGGTGAACCCGCTCAGCGACTTTGCCGGCACGCTGCGCCCGCCCAGGTAGGCGCGGGAAGGTCCCTCGCGGCTGACCGTGCGCAGCGCGATCACGCTGCCATCCTCGTCGCGGTCGGCCCCCGACGCGTCCAGCAGCTCGTCGAGGCGCGCGGCATCGTCGATGTCGGTGGTGACGAAACGCCCTTCGACGACGGCGCGCTGGGCCCCGGATCGGACCCGGCTAGCGTCGGCGCGGGCTCCGCCCAGCAGGTGCAGACCGGTGACCACCATGGTCTTGCCGGTCCCGGTCTCGCCGGTCAGCACCGTCAGGCCCCGATCGAACTCGGCGGTCGCGCTGCTGATGGCGCCCAGCGATTCGATGCGAAGTTCGGTCAGCACCCGCGTTTACTTCCCGCGCCAACCGGCCACCGGCAATTGGAATTTGCGCACCAGCCGGTCGGTGAACGGGGCGCTGTCCAGCCGCACCCATTGCACCGGAGTGGCGCAGCGCCCCACGGTGATGCGGCTGCCGGCCGGTATCAGCATCTCGCGGCGGCCATCGCAGAACACCAGGGCGTCGTGACCGTCCCTTTCAATCTCGATCGCGACGGTGGCGTCGGGGCTGATGACCATCGGCCTGGCGAATAGCGCGTGAGCGTTGTTGGGCACCACCAGGATCGCTTCCAAGTCCGGCCACAGCACCGGGCCGCCCGCCGAGAACGCGTAGGCGGTGGACCCGGTCGGCGTCGACACCAGCACGCCGTCGCAGCCGAACGCCGACACCGGGCGTCCTTCGATTTCCACGACCACCCCGAGCACGCCGAGCCGCGGCCCTCGTTCCAGGCTCAGCTCGTTGACGGCCCAGCCCTGGTTGATGATGCATCCGGCGTGGCTGACGACCACGTCGAGGGCGAGGCGTTGTTCCACCCGGTAATCGCGGGCGACCACGTGCTGCAGCACCTGGTCGATGGCATCGGCCTCGGCCTCGGTCAGGAACCCGATGCGGCCCAGGTTCACTCCGAGCACCGGGATGCCGGCGTTGCGGGCCAGCTCGGCCGCTCGCAGCAAGGTGCCGTCGCCGCCGAGAACCAGCACCAGCTCGCAGCCCGCGGCGGCGTCCGGGCTGACGTCCACGATTTCGATCACGATGCCCATCTCCCGCATTTCGTCCGGCGACAGGTGCACCGACCCCTTGCTGACCGCCTCGGTGGAGAGCAGGCGAAGACGAATTCCATTGTCGGTCAAGGTTTTATGTACGCGCCGCGCGGTATCTGTCGCCTCGCTGCGGCCGGTGTGGATCACCAGCAAAACGGTGCGGCTCACAGCGGGCCCGCTCCTCCCCGGGCCGTCCCGGCCCGCATCGTCGACGGGCCCGCGCTAACCGCCCGCTGCACCGCACTCACCAGCGCATCGCCCAACAGCCCCCGATCCGTCTCGGCGCGCAGCCACAGGAAATATTCGACGTTGCCCGACGGGCCCGGCAGCGGGCTGGCCATGACGCCGAGCGTGTGCCAGCCCAGCTGCTCGGCGTGCCGGGCCACGGTCAGCACCGCGTCGCTGCGCAGCCCGGGATCACGAACCACCCCACCGGCACCGACCTGGCCCTTGCCCACCTCGAATTGCGGCTTCACCATGGGAACGATATCCGCGCTCGGACAAGCGCATCCAGCCAGCGCGGGCAAGACGGTGACCAGCGAGATGAACGACAGGTCGGCCACCACCACGTCGACCGGCCCGCCGATCGCCTCCGGGGTCAGGGCGCGGGCGTTGGTCCGCTCGACGACGACCACCCGCGGATCGCAGCGCAGCGACCAAGCCAGCTGGCCATATCCCACGTCCGCGGCGACCACCTGCGCGGCGCCACGATCCAGCAGCACCTCGGTGAATCCGCCCGTGGACGCGCCGGCGTCCAGGCAACGGCGGCCCACGACGGCGATCCCGAACGCATCTAGCGCGCCGATGAGTTTGTGCGCCCCGCGCGACACCCAGCTGCGTTCGCCGTCGCCGGCGACGGTCAGGGTGGCGGTGACCGCCACGGCGGTGCCCGGCTTCACAGCCGGCAGGCCGTCGATGCTGACCTTCCCGGCGCCGATCAACTCAGCCGCCTGCTGACGGGAGCGGGCGAGGCCCCGCCGCACGAGCTCAGCGTCGACGCGGGCACGTCGCGCCACCGCAGTCAGTCCTTCTCCGCGGACTCCAGCGCCTGCAGCAGCACCTCGTGCGCCTCGGAAAGCCGGCGTGCCATCTCTTCGAGTTCGGCGAGGGACGGCCCGCCGTCCGCTTCGGCGTCATCGGGCAGGCGAGCCAGCAGGGCGTCGATCTCGGCGCGAATCTGGTCAGGTTCGATGTTCATCGCGCTTCTACGCTAGTCACCCATCACTCACCGCGCACCAACGACCAGCGCCGCAGGGCGTCACGAGCCCGCTGGTCGGCGGCCTCGATGCCCAGCTCCGGGTTGCCGGTCCCGGCGTTCCAGACCGCGCTGGCGACGGCACGCACGATAGCCAGCCCGTCGTCGGCGCCGTTGCCATTGCCGCTGACCGTCACCGCCCGAACGCCCACCTCGACGTGCCAGCCCGGCTGCGGTCCCACCGCGAGCAGTTGGCCGTCCTGGTGCAGCGAGCGTAGGTCATGACCGATGTAAGTGGGCCGGTGGGCCGGTTCGGCGAACACCGCATCGCGTGCGGTGTTGACCCCCGTGAGCACCATCAGGCTGGGCAGCCTGGCCGCGTTGGCGCCCTCGATGTCGGTGTCCAGCCGGTCGCCGACCACCAGGGGCGCACGGAAGTCGCCGCGTGCCACCGCGTCCGTCAGCAGGCGCGGTGCCGGTTTGCCGGCCACGCAGGGTTCGGCGCCGGTCGCCGCCCGCAGTGCGGCCACCATGGATCCGTTCCCGGGCACCAGGCCTCGCTCGGTGGGCAGGGCCGGATCGACGTTGGTCGCCACCCACAGCGCGCCGGCGCGGATGGCCAGCGCGGCCTCGGCGAGCTCCAGCCAGTTGACGGTCGTGGAGAGCCCCTGCACCACGGCGACGGGCTCGTCGTCATAGCGGCGCACCGGACGCAGCCCGACCGCGACGATTTCGTTGGCCAGCGCCTGGGTGCCCACGATCAGCACCGCCGAACCCGGCGGCAGCTGAGCGGCCAGCAACTGCGCGGCGCTCTGGGCGCTGGTGGCGACGTCATCGGCCCTGGCGGTGAATCCCAGTTCGGTCAGGTGCGCCGCGACCTCGTCGGCGCTGCGGGAGGCGTTATTGGTGACGAAGAACGTGCGGCTGTGCACCTCGGCCAGCGCCTGCACCGCCCCCTCGGTGGGCCTTCGGCCGCAAAACGCGGTCCCGTCCAAATCAACGAGCAGGCAATCATGTTGCTGTGCAAGGGTTCTCGCGTCAGGCAAGCTCGCCCACCCGCTCTTCGGCGTCGGTGACACCTTCGATGTCCGCGGCCGCCGAGTGCAGGAACCACTGCAGCGCCTCGTCGGCGCGGCCCAGCGCCAGCAGCGTGTCGGCGTAGGCGTAGAACAACCGCGCCGCCGTGGAGCCCCGACGGCCGGGGTCCAGCTGGGGCGTGGACAACACGGTCAGCGCCTGCTCGAGCTGTCCGAGATCGGCGCGCGCGCCGGCGGCCACGATGCGCAACTCGTCGGCATCGTCGTTGCTGAGCTCGGCGGCCTGCGGTCCGCGCGCCAGCTCGATCGCCCGCTCCGGGCGGCCGAGGCCGCGTTCGCAGTCGGCAATCAAGGCGAGCAACGACGATTTGCTGCC
>JAQTVU010000025.1:0-4867 GCA_028706695.1 Mycobacterium sp. | reverse complement strand
CAATTCCGACAACGCCTGCGCCCAGTCACCGCAGCAGTAGGCGGCGATGCCCACCGCCTCGCGGACCGCGGCGATCCGGCTCGCGCGGGCCCGCGCCGCGCGAGCGTGCCCGAGAGCGGCTTCCGGGTCCTCGTCGAGCAACTCGCCGGCCGCCACCAGGTGGCGCGCCACCGCGTCGGCCGTGGCCCGGTCCAGGGTGCTCAGTTCGCGCCGGACTTCGGGCGCCAGCTGCCGGGCGTCCACCCCGGGCGGTATCGGGGGCCCATCCTGCGGCGCGCGCTCGCTTCGGAGATTCTGGGCAGCGACGCTTCTGGCCGGCGCGGAGTGTGACCGGCCGGGTCCCGGCCAGGAACGGTCGCGGCCGCCATGGGTGGCGCCCGCCCGCGAGCTACCCGACGGCGAGCGCTGCCGCCGCTCGCCGTCGCGTTCCTGCCTTTCGCCGACCACGACGCCGAGAATACGGGCATCCTGCGCTCAGGACTGCAGGCGCCCGGGCAACGGTGCGATCACCGCCGGTGCAGTAGGTCGCGGTCGCGACGGTGGTGAACTTGCCGGCCATGGCCTAGCTAGGGCATCCCGCTGCCGTCGGCCGTCTTCGACACCACCGCGTCGAACGAGCCGCGGTGCGGCCGTCCTCTCACAGCTTTTCGATACCGGCGATGTTGCGCTTGCCGCGGCGCAGCACCAGCCACCGTCCATGCAGGAAATCCGAGGCCTGCGGCGCCCATTCGTCGCTGTGGATGCGCACGTTGTTGACCGACACGCCGCCTTCGCCGATGGTGCGCCGCGCGGCCTTCTTGCTGTCGGACAGGCCGCTGGCCACGAGCAGGTCGACGATGCCGTCGGGAGCACCGGGCTTGAGTTCGGCGACCGAGGCCTCGCGCAATGCCGCGGCCAGGGTCGCCTCATCCAGGCGGTCGAGTTCGCCCTGCCCGAACAGCGCGCGGCTGGCGTGCTCGACCGCCTCGGTGGCCGCCTGCCCGTGCACCAGCACGGTGAGCTCGCGCGCCAGGCGCCGTTGCGCGGCCCGCTGTTGCGGGCGCTCGGCCGTGACCTGCTCCAGCTCGGCCAGCTCGTCGGCGGTCAAGAAGGTGAACCACCGCAGGTAACGGATCACGTCGGCGTCGGCCGTATTGAAGAAGTACTGGTACCAGGCGTAGGGCGTGGTCAGCCCGGGGTCGAGCCACAGGCTGCCGCCGCCGGTGGATTTGCCGAACTTGGTGCCGTCGGCGGCGGTCACCAGCGGGACGGTGAGCGCATGCACGGCGGCGCCGAGCTTCTGGCGGACGAGGCGGACGCCGGCGATGATGTTGCCCCACTGGTCCGAGCCGCCGATCTGCAGCGAGCAGCCGTGGCGCCGGTGCAATTCGACGTAGTCGTTTGCCTGCAACAGCATGTAGCTGAACTCGGTGTAGGAGATGCCCTCTCCCGCCAGCCGTCGCCGGATGGTGTCGCGGTCCAGCATCACGTTGACCGAGAAGTGTTTGCCGAGGTCGCGCAGGAACTCGATGGCCGACAGTCGGCTGGTCCAGTCCAGGTTGTCGACGACGATGGCGCCGGTCGGCGAGGAGTCGAAATCGACGAAGCGCTCCAGCTGCCCGCGGATCCGTGCGGTCCATTCGGCGACGGTGCCGGCCTCGTTGAGGGTGCGCTCGCCAATCTCACGCGGATCGCCGATCATCCCGGTGGCACCGCCGGCCAGCACGATGGGGCGATGCCCGGCGCGCTGAAACCGGCGCAGCGCCAGCAGCGGCACCAGGTGCCCGGCATGTAGGCTCGGCGCGGTCGGGTCGAAGCCGGCGTACACCGTCAGCGGGCCGCGCCGCGCATCGGCGGCCAGCGCGTCGAGGTCCGTGGATTGTGCGATCAGCCCGCGCCAGCCCAACTCGTCGACGATTGAGGTACACATCGCCGCCGACTCTAGTCGCTGCCGAGGCCGCGATTCGCCGGCGCGCTGCCCGACAAGGCAAGCTCACTACGCGACGCGTCACCGGGCCGGGCCGCAAGGCCGAAAGCGCCGCGCGCCACCGCTGGCGTCGTAAACCTGGTCTGTGCCGAAGCCGCGGAAGAAGCCGCTTGCGTAGCGGGGCTGATCGGCTGGGCGTGCCGTCAGCGGGGCCATCGTCACGGCGTCGACGAGTCGCCCGGAGGCCGGCCGTGGTGCGCAGCATGCAACCGGCCAGGCCGCCGGCACCCCGGCCGCGCACGAATCGTGGCGGCCATCAAAATCACAGCCCCGCAGGGCATTGACGCGAAGAGCCGCTCGGCGCAAGCCTCCCAGCTACTGAGCCGACGCGTTCCCCGCCGGAAGGTCAGCAGGCGCCTGGGGCAACGACATTGCGCTCAACTCACAGGTGCTAGCGCCGAAATGGCAACGGCGGCCGCGCCATACGGCGCCGTCGCCGGCCGGCCCCGGGATCGCCGCTAGTCGCTGGCCCCGGGGGCGGGCGCCCGCGGACTGCGCCGATACGCCGAGACTTCCGGCCGACCCGGAAGCCAGAATCGCCACGGCCGGTCCGCGGCCTGGCTGACCCCAACGCGCGGACCGGACACGGCGGTCAGCGGCTCGTTGAGTTCCAGGGTCACCGGACTGGCGGGGTCGAACAGATCAATGCCGTTGTCGTCCATAGTGATTCCCAGCGCCGAACACAGGTTGCCAGGACCCCGCGCCAGCGCGGCGGCCCGCACCAGCGCGCCGCGTCTCGCGCGCGCCGCATCGGTACCTTCCTCCACGGCGGCGGCCCGCAGCAAGACGGCCGCGGCGGTGCCGTCCGGGCCGCAGGAGACGTTGGCGCAGACGTGGATCCCGTGGCTGCGATAGGTATACAGCCGGCCGGGGGGCCCGAACATCGCCGCGTTGCGCCCACTGATACCCCGGTAGGAATGAGCCGCCGCGTCCGGCCAGGGACCCTCGGGAACACCGCCGTACGCCTCGACTTCGACGATCACGGCGCTGACCCCCCGCCCGGTGAGAGTGGCGCCGAGTAGCCGATGCGCAGCAGCGACGGGGTCGAGGTGCAGCATGCTTACGACCACGCACCGAACCTACCGGCGGCACGTCCACGGCAGCATCGCCTGTCGCGGGAGCAGCGGCACTGAACCCTTGACAGCGACTCCCGGGAGGGCAATATTCATCACATAATGACTTCATCGCACGATGAATTAATCGATGACCCGGCTCTCCGCATCGATCACCTGCGGGTGGTACGCGGTAACCGCCCCGCCGTGCATGACCTGTCGTTGCAAATGGCGCGCGGCAGCATCACCGGCCTGCTCGGGCCGTCCGGCTGCGGCAAGACCACCCTGCTGCGGTGCATCGTGGGCACGCAGATCGTCACCGCGGGCGACGTCACCGTGCTCGGCCATCCGGCCGGGTCGCCGTCGCTGCACCGCAGGGTCGGGTACGTGCCGCAGGACCCGACGATCTACAACGACCTGCGGGTGGTCCACAACGTTCGTTACTTCGCCTCGCTGTACGGTTTCGACCGCCGGGCCGCCGACATCGCCATCGAGCGTGTCGGGCTGGCCGATCACCGGAACGCCTTCTGCGGCAACCTTTCCGGCGGCCAGCGCACCCGGGTGTCCCTGGCGTGCGCGCTGGTCTGCCGGCCCGACCTGTTGGTGCTCGACGAGCCGACAGTGGGCCTCGATCCCGTGCTGCGTGCGGATCTCTGGGAGCAGTTCGCCGACCTTGCCCGCGGCGGGACCACGCTGCTGGTGTCAAGCCACGTGATGGATGAAGCCGACCACTGCGCCGACCTGCTGCTGATGCGCGAAGGCCAGCTGCTCGCCCACACCACCCCGGCCCGACTACGAGAGGACACCGGATGCACATCACTGGAGGACGCATTCCTGTCGATCATCAGGCGCAGCACCATGCGGCAAGCCGGCTAGGGCTTAAGGGATACACCGCCACCACGACGCGCATCCTGCGCCAGCTGGCGGCCGACCACCGCAGCGTCGCGATGATCCTGCTCGTGCCGGTCCTGGTGATCACGTTGATGTATTACATGTTTCAGAACGCGCCGCACCGTCCGGGCGCGCCGACCCCGTTCAACAACGCCTGCCTGATCATATTGGGCCTCTTCCCATTTTTCGTGATGTTCATCATCACCGCCATCACCATGCAGCGCGAACGGGAATCCGGGACGTTGGAGCGCATCCTGACCACTCCCCTGCGCCGGTTCGATCTGCTGATCGCCTATGGCACCGCCTTTTCGATCGCCGCTGCGGCGCAAGCCATCTTGGCCTGCATCGTGTCGTTCTGGTTGCTCGGCTTTGACACAGCCGGCAGCCCGGTGTGGGTTTTCCTGATCGCGATCGTCAACGCCGTGCTGGGCGTTGGGCTGGGCCTGCTGTGTAGCGCATTCGCACGCACCGAGTTTCAGGCCGTGCAATTCATCCCGATGGTGGTCGTGCCGCAGCTGCTGCTGGCCGGGATCATCGTGCCGCGGGCGCTAATGCCGCACTGGCTACAGTGGGTCAGCAATGTGCTGCCGGCCAGTTACGCGCTGGAGGCGCTGCAGCAGGTGGGCGTGCACCCGCAGCTGACCTACATCGCGGTGCGCGACGTTGTCGTCGTGTTCGGCTTCGCGCTGGCGTCGCTGGGGCTGGCCGCCGCGACGCTGCGGCGGCGGACCGCCTAGTGGCGATCGCAAAGCGCGGCGCAGCCGGGCGCGGCGGGTCGCCACGGAGGGTTCTAGTGGCGATCGCAAGCGCGGCGCAGCCGGGCGCGGCGGGTCGCCACGGAGGGTTCTAGTGGCGATCTCCCACGTCGGTCGCCGGCGGCGCGGGCGCCCGCCCGGCGGCTCCGACACCCGCAATCGGATATTGGTCTGCGCGCGAGAACTATTCGCGGCCAATGGGA
>JAQTVU010000514.1 GCA_028706695.1 Mycobacterium sp. | reverse complement strand
CAGCACGGCGGCGTCGCCCGGCGCGAAGTCGAAGTGCTCCACCTCAAACGCCGCGTCGTCCAGGACGGCGAAGGGCATGCTGCCGGCTCCCCGCGCGTCGACGCCGTCGCGGGACAGAAAGAGCAGCGGGCCCTGGCCGGCGGCCACGTATTCCAGCCGGTGACGTTGCGGGTCGAGCACGCCGACGAACGCCGTCACGAACCGGTCGTCCAACAGGTCGTGCCCGAGAAACTGATTCACCCGCGCGCCGACGGCGCTGAGGTCCTGCGTCACCGACAGCATCGCCCGGACCAGCGACCGGCATTGGGCCATGACCAGCGCGGCGCCGATGCCGTGCCCGGTCGCGTCCGCCAGCAAAAAGGCGCAGCGCCCGCCCGCCAGCGGGATAAAGTCGTAGCAGTCGCCGCCGGTCTCATCCGCCGCCCGGTTCCAGCCGGCGACCTCGTAGCAGCCGATGGCCGGCGTGTGCTCCGGAAAGAGGGCTTGCTGAATCCTGCGGGCCAGCTCCAGGTCGCGGGCCATCCGCTGCTTGTGGGCGTATTCCTCGAGCAGGACATAGCGGTGCAGTGCGACGCCGGCCTGGGCGCTCAACACCCGGGCCAGGTCCTCGTCGGCGGCGCCGAACGGCCCGTCAGACTTGTTCAGCGCCTGGAGGACACCCATCAGCTCGCCGCTCAGGTTCTCAAGCGGGAACGTCAGCAGGTTGTGCGTGCGAAAGCCGGTCTGCCGGTCAATTTCTTGGTTGAAGCGCGGATCGGCGTACGCATCCGGCACGTTGACAACGATCCGCTGCTGCGCCGCCGCACCGGCGATCCCGCGATTGGCCGGAAATCGGATCGACTCCACGCCGGTTGCGACGCGGCTGTACAGCTCGCTGGTGTGCCGGTCGTAGAGGAAGATGGTGGCCCGCTGGCAATCGAGGACCTCGCGCGTGGCGTCGACGATGGTGCCTAGCAACTCCGACAAGTCGGTCGACGCCGCCATTTGCCGCGTGATGTCGAGCAAACGCCGCAGTTTCTCGATTTGACGATCCGGATCGGCCGCCATGGCGGGTAGCGTATGTCTGGTGCGCGGGGATGGCAACCGGCGGTGCGGGGCGTGTCAGCGCGGCTTGCGTTCCAGCTTGGAGACGGGCGCCAACTCGAGAATCAGCGTTTTCTCGCCATAGCCCACGAATTTCAGGCCGGCCCGCGTCTGTCCCGGGGCGGGGCGGATCCAGAGCACCTGGCCCACGCCGTAGCGTTCGTGCCGCACCAGTGTGCCGGGCTGCCAGTCGGCGAAAGGCCCTCCAGCACTGGGCGCTGGTTGCAGACGCTCGCGCTTGCGCGGCAAGCGGCTGGGCGATTCGTCGTCCGCCGGGACGAAGCCCTCGGCCTCCGAGTCCGGCTGGGCGCGCAGCCGGCGTTTCGGGACGAGGCGCGCCGCTTCCTCAGGCGGCAAGTCCTCGACCAGCGGCACGAGTCCCTCGATGCGCCCCGGCGTCTGCCAGCGGTTCGACGTCGCCTGGAAGTTCTCCCACTCCAGGCTGCCGTCGTCGATCTCGCGCAGGAACTGCGACGCCGGCCGCGGCATGAGCTGTCCGCGAATCAGTCGTTCGCACGCCCGCGACAGGATCAGTCGCTCGCGGGCGCGCGTGATCCCGACGAAGCACAGCCGGCGTTCTTCCTCCACGTCGCCGTGCATGCCGAGCGAACGGTCGTGCGGCAGCAGGCCCTGTTCCAGCCCGGCGAGGAACACGACCGGGAACTCCAGCCCCTTAGCCGCGTGCAACGTCATGAGCAGCACGCAGCCGGCCTGCTCATCGACCGCGTCCTGGTCGCTGACCAGGCTGACGCGGTTCAGGAAGTCCGCCAGCGACGCGTCCTCGACTTCCTGCTCGTAACGCAGCGCGGCGCTCACGAGTTCCTGCACATTCGCCAGCCGGTCCTCTCCGCCTTCGTCGTGCTCGGCGCGCAGGGTCTCTTCGAGCCCGGTCAACGTCAGGGCCGCGCTCACGGCCTCGGAGACCGGGGTTTCGAGCACACTCTTGAGCTTTTCGAGCAGCGCGACGAACTCGCCCAGCCTCTTGGCGGCCTTCTGCAACGCCGGAACCTCGTCCGCATGGCGTAACATCTCCAGCAGCGGCCGGCCGCTCTCGTTGGCGTAGGTCCGCAGGCGGTCGATTGTCGTCTTGCCGATGCCGCGGGGAGGCATGTTGATGATCCGCAGCAGCGCGAGGTCGTCGGTCGGGTTGACCAGCACGCGGAGGTATGCGAGTACGTCCCGGATTTCCTTGCGGTTGTAGAACTCGACGCCGCGGGCGATCTTGTAGGGAATCGCGCGGGCGCGGAGCGATTCCTCGAACCCGCGCGAGACCGCGTTTACCCGGTAGAAGATAGCGAAGTCGTTCCAGGGCCGTCCTTCGGCGTGCAGGTCGGCGATGGTCTGCGCGATCCGCTCGGCTTCCTCGGCCCCGTCGGTGAACTGCCAGACCCGCACCGCCTCGCCGGTCCCGTTTGTCGTCCACAGGTCTTTGTGCTTGCGGCGACGATTGTTCGCGATGAGCTGTGACGCGATCTGGCAAATGTGCTGTGTCGAGCGGTAGTTTTGCTCCAAACGAACGACGACCGCGTCGGGATAGTCGCGCTCAAACTCGAGAATGTTGCGAATGTCCGCGCCGCGCCAGGCGTAGATGCTCTGATCCGGATCGCCAGTCGCGCAGATGTTGCGGTGGTGCTGCGAAAGCGAGTGCGCGATCATGTACTGGGCACGATTCGTGTCCTGGTACTCGTCGATCAGCACGTACCGGAAACGTACGTTCAGTCGCTCGGTGATGTCGGGCTGGTCGCGCAAGACCACGGCCACGCGCATCAGCAAGTCGTCGAAATCGACCGCGTTACGTTGCTCGAGTAGTTGCTGATATGCCTCGTACGTGTGGCCGAGCGCCTGCGCCCCAAACCAGTCCGCCCGCTCCAGGTAGTCCGCGGGCGTTTGCAGCTTGCCCTTCGCGTCACTGATCCGGGC
>JAQTVU010000513.1:1678-3004 GCA_028706695.1 Mycobacterium sp. | reverse complement strand
GCGCGATCTCGGCGGCGCGTGAAAATGCGAGGTCGGCACGGGAGGTGACGTCCACCGAAATCTGGGAGTGCCTCAACACCACCTACAATGCGCTCGCCGAACGCGAGCGCGCCGCCAAACGTTTTGGGCCGCACGAATTTCTATCGTTCATCGAAGGCCGAGCGGCGATGTTCGCCGGTCTGGCAGACTCTACGCTGTCGCGTGACGACGGCTACCGCTTCATGGTGCTGGGCCGCTCGATCGAGCGGGTCGATATGACGGTGCGGCTGTTGTTGTCGAGGGTCGGCGACAGCGCGTCCTCGCCGGCCTGGGTGACGGTGCTGCGCTCCACCGGCGCGCACGACACCTATCTGCGCGCCTATCGCGGTGTGCTGGACGCCAATCGGGTGGTCGAATTCATACTGCTCGACCGGCTGTTTCCGCGGTCGATCTTCTACTCGCTGAGACTGGCCGAGCATAATCTCGACAAACTGCAACAGGATCGGCACAGCCGGGTCGGGGCAACCGCGGAAGCCCAGCGACTGCTGGGCCGGGCTCGCAGTGAACTGGAGTTTCTGCAGCCGGGCGCGCTGCTGGAGTCGCTGGAAACCCGGTTGGCCGGATTGCAGAATACCTGCCGCGACGTCGGAGACGCCTTGGCGCTGCAGTACTTTCACGCTGCACCGTGGGTGGCATGGTCGGACGCCGGCCAAAACGGGACTTCGGCCGTCAAAGCGGAGACGCCGTGATGTGGCGGATGCGGGTGGTGCATTTCACCGGATACGCCTACAAATCGCCGGTGACGGCTTCGTTCAACGAAGCCCGGCTGACGCCGCGGTCGGATTCGCGGCAAAACGTCATCCTGAGTCGCGTCGAGACGCTCCCGGCCACCCGGTCGTACCGCTACGTTGACTACTGGGGCACAGTGGTGACGGCGTTCGACCTGCACGCCCCGCACACCCAACTCGAGGTGACGTCCTCGTCGGTCGTGGAGACCGACCGGCCGGCCCCCCCGGCGGCGAAGATCACCTGGACCGATCTGCAGGCCGAGTCGGTGACCGATCGCTTCGACGAAGTGTTGAGCCCTACCTGGTATGCGCCGACAAACAGTCGTGTCGCGGCCGTCGGCCGGCGGATCGCCAGATATCACGATCCGGCCGACGCCGTCATCGCCGCCGCGCAATGGGTGCGGGCCCAACTGGAATATGACCCGGGCAGCACCGGCGTGCATTCGTCGGGACTGGACGCGCTGCGCGAAGGTAGAGGGGTATGCCAAGATTTCGCGCACCTGTCGTTGATTGTGTTGCGCAGCATGGGGATTCCGGGACGCTACGTGTCGGGGTACTT
>JAQTVU010000513.1:1179-1668 GCA_028706695.1 Mycobacterium sp. | reverse complement strand
TTGCATCCCGAGCCTGACGCGGTAATCGGGAAAACCCTGGACGGCCAGACCCACGCGTGGATCCAGGCATGGACCGGCAGTTGGTGGGACTACGACCCCACCAACGACACCGAGATCAATGAGCAGTACGTCAGCGTGGGCACTGGTCGCGACTACGCCGACGTGTCGCCACTGAAGGGGATCTATTCCGGGGAAGGGTCGACCGGCCTCGACGTGGTCGTGGAGACCACACGCCTGGCTTAGCCGGTCCAAAAACCTTGGCGCTTAAACTTCTTGGCTGCAGCGACGAGATTGCCATGCAGACCACCGCCAGGAGAAGCGCGGGCCAGAACCGAACTCCGGCGATGTGCTCGGCCGGTTGCGTCATTCTTAAAACTTGAATGGCCTACGGATTCGAGCGACAGACCTTGGCGACGAGCGCGGAGCCGAGCGCCCTGGCCGAGTAAGGGTCTTGGCCGGTGAGGAGTTCATGATCTTCGATGACGAGGC
>JAQTVU010000513.1:0-1169 GCA_028706695.1 Mycobacterium sp. | reverse complement strand
GCGCGCTCCGCGAGAGCGGAGCAGTTGGGTCGGGTCTTCCTGAAGGTGACCGTGAAAACGCCGCGCCAGCGGAACCGAGCACAGCATGGTATCCACGACGGTCTTGAAACACGTCATCCGGTATCCGTCATAAATCCAGCGGTCATCGATGTGCGGCGCGGCGGCGAGCGCGGCCGGGGCGTGACAGATCAGCGCCGTCGTGCGTTGCTGGTCGTGGAAATAGCGCAGCAACGCGCCGAAATCGTCGTTGAGTGAGTCATCGGTGAACGCATCGCGGTGCAATAGGTCCACAAGCGGGGCATGCCCCCCGGGCACGAACACTGCGTCGAATCCGGCAAGCCGGTCGGTGTCGCGCGCGACATCTTCAATCTTGGCCGGCGTCGCGAGACCGTTCTCCAGCAAACGGGTGTAGCTGGCCAGAGCCGCATCGCGCCTGTGCCGGGACATCCCGAAGTACATCAGGCTGCACGAGGTGCCGTCGATGGTGGGGAGCTTCCCACCGGGCGTGGCGAAGAACAACTGGAAGCCGGCGCCGAGCATGGCGTCGGTCGGCTCGATCAGCTCACCGAGGTAGGTGCCGGTTGGGGCATCACCGCCTTCCCGTAGCGGCAGCCGATCGGCAGCGGACACCACGACCAGCACGCGCGGACTCCGGGACGGACCGGCGGGAACGTTCATTGCGCTCACCGTGTCACCAGAGGTCCAGTGCCCACCGGACAAGTGCCGATGCGCAGCGTCGCGCCGCCGACCACGTTGCGCCACAGCACAACTCGGGCGGCTTAGCCACGCTCCCGGCCTCACCGACGTCCCCGATGAGCGAGCGCCTGTCCATGAGCATCACATTGTCCCTTCTGTGGTTTCCCGTCTGTGGCTTCCCGTCTGTGTTGAGCAAATTTCGCCATGTCGGCTGTCACTCCGACACGATGCGGCGGTACGGGATCGACGGAGGATTACCCGCACGACAGCGGCTCAAGCCCACATGGCCTGCACGACGCGCTGCCGTGAGGTGCGCACGGCCGGCGGATCTGCGGCAGGGTAATGCGGTCACCGCCGTGTTCTGCGAGCACCCGTGACGCGAAGATCATCGCGCGGCGATGACTCCGCCTCCGGCCTCGGGATTAACGGGCGGGTGAAGAGTGGGTGGTGGCGACGAGTCGGGCGGCGATGTC
>JAQTVU010000512.1 GCA_028706695.1 Mycobacterium sp. | reverse complement strand
GTGCCGCCTGGGTATCTGGCGAAAGTCCTGCAACTGCTCGCGCGCGGTGGCTTGGTGACGTCGGCTCCTGGAAGGAACGGGGGGTTTCGCCTGTCGCGACCGCCGGCCGAGGTTTCGATCCTTGCGGTTATCAACGCGGTGGACCCGGTTGAGCGGATTCGTCGGTGTCCGCTGGGGATCGAGTCGCACGGGGGGCGGTTGTGTCCGCTTCATCGGCGTTTGGACAAGGCGATCGGTCTAATGGAGCAGGCGCTCGCCGAGGCGACCATTGCCGAATTACTGGTGGAACCGATGGTCGCCGCACCGTTGTGCCAGCCACAAAGAGTACCGGCAAGGGACGCGGGTAGCGACGCTTGGCTCTACGGCGACTTTTCGGCCTCACGGCGGGGCTAGACGAAGAGGACAGTCACGAGCACAAACGGGGGAGCAGGAAAGCGGTATTGGTGAGGGGATGCGCGGGGCGTTCGTCGCGGACGGCGTTGCCGTTGGGGCCGAGCATCGCCGCGTTCGGTCTTAAAGCGGCTTCGGCGCGTCGTGGCTGGTGGTGCGCTGGTCCGGGACGGGCGAGTCCGCCTCGGCGGCCAGGAGAGGGACCATCAGCACGGGGCAAGTCGCGTGCTCGACGACGGCCTTGCTGACCGAGCCCAGGAAGATGCGTCGAACAAGCCCGCGAGCGTGCGTCCCAATCACGATGAGATCGATGGCCGCGTCGGCGGCGTAGCGGCTGATCTGCAGGTCCGGCGCGCCCTCCAGCACCTTGGTCACAACCGGCACGGCGAGGCCGGACAGGTGGTTCTGGACGAAGCGTTCGAGGGTTTCCTGGGCCTCTGCCACGGACGCGTCGCTGGGGACGGCCATGGCCACAGTGCCGACTTCGGGCCCCGGTACGGGGACGAGCACGGCGGACACCACGTGCAGCACGTGCAACGAGGCCTGGTAGGTTTCGGCCAGCGAGCGTGCGTAGCGAGCCGCGTGGTCCGCGAGGACCGAGAAATCCGTGGGCAGCAGGATTTGCCGAATGGCGACCATGGATCAATCCTCCGTCTGCTCAAACCGAGGACGCGCGCGGTCCGGACAACGCCGGCGCCGCCGAGGGCCGCGCGCCGCACACCGGATCATATCCGCTCTGCGGAATCGGCGGCATAGACCTGGGCAGGCCAAAATGCCCACCGGCGAGACGGAATCGCGGCGGTCGTAGTCTAGCGTTACGATGGTGATTGGAAGACGCCGCATGGAGGCCGAAATGTCGCAACGGTGGTTCGTAGTCGTGCTTAGCATCGCTTTCGGTGCAGGGGTGGCGCTCGCTCAGGTGCCGGAACAGGCCCCCGAGATTGCGCCGCCGGTGGAAGACGCCAACTCGGCGCCGGCGTTGTCCGCCACGCAGCCCGAGTCGGCGTCGCAGCCGTTGAGCGATGCGGAGAAGATCGCGCGTCTGCAGCGCGTGGTCGAGCGGCTGCGGACGCGGGTGGACGATTTGCGGGCGCAGTTGAATGCGCCGGAGTCCGAGTACAACCAGGCGGAAGCAGAGTTCACGGTGCTCGACGCGCAGTTTCAGGCGCGAAAGAGCGAGTTGGAAAAACGGCGTGCGGAGGGCGACACAGAGGCCGCGACGACCCAGGAAGCGGACCTCAAGGACCTCGAAACGAAGTGGCAGCTTGCCAAGGACCGGTTCGATCTCGCGATTCAGGAGCGTAAGACGCTCCAGGAACAGATCGTAGCGCTTGAGCAGGCCGCGGCGCGGAACGCGGAGTTGCTCAAGAAGCTGGTCGGCGAGCCCGAGGCCGTTGCGACGACTCAACCGGAACAGACACAGCCCGCTTCGCCGGTGCCCGTTGCCGCCGTAGCAACGCAGCCGGCTTCTCCGAGCCAGCCGGCCGCCGGGGGCGCGGCTGGACCTGCGCCTGCGACGCGCGAAGGGCCACCGGGCGCATCCGGGGAGGGAGCCGCCGAGCCATCCGCCGCCAGCGGTTCGGCCGGACCGGCGAACGAGGAGTTGGTCCGCGCGCGGGAGCAAATGACCCAGAAAGAGGCTGAGGCGGCGCAAGCTCAGGAGCAGGTCAAGTCGATCGCGGAGCGGATCGAGGCGCTACAAAAGGGCATTGCCCTGGAGCAGAAGCTGCTCGAGACGGCGCGTCGGCAGACCGACAACGCGCAAGGCACCGAGCGCACACTGTACGACGAGCTGCAGCGCAAGTGGCAGGAAGGGGTGGCCCCGGCCGATTTGCAGGATTTGCGGCAGAAGATCGCCGATGTTCGCGAACGCCTGGGCAAGCTCCGCGGCGAGACGCGCGAGCGCAACGACCGTCTTAACCGGCTGCAGTCGCGGTTGGCGGCGCTGCAGGCCGATGAGATCGGCGCCCTGCGGGAGTCGGAGCGCAAGCAGCACGAGGCCGAGGCGGCACGAAAGCAGGTGCTGTACCTGGAGAACCCGTTCAGCATCCGCAACCTGCTCCAATGGGCGCTGCTGCACGGTCCGCGTATTCTCGGGATCGTCGTCGGCATGTACGTGGTCCTCTGGATCTCGCGTTTGCTCGAACGCCGGGCGATCGTCCTGATGACGTATCGCGGCGACGTCCGCACGCGGGCGGAGCGCGAGAACCGTGCCCGGACGCTGCTGGGGGTGTTCCACAACGCCGTGCGCGTCGCGATCATTCCCGCCGGCGCGCTCATGATCCTGACCGAGGTCGGCGTCAACATCATCCCGTTGTTGGGCGGTGCCGCGGTGGCCGGCCTGGCGGTGGCGTTCGGCGCGCAAAACCTGATCCGCGACTACTTCACGGGGTTCATGATCCTGCTGGAAAACCAGTATGGCGTGAACGATGTGGTGAAGATTGCCGACGTGAGCGGGCAAGTGGAGCGGGTCACGCTGCGCATGACGGTGCTGCGCGACCTGGAGGGGATCGTACACTTCATTCCGAACGGGCACATCACGACGGTCAGCAACATGACCCATGGCTGGTCGCGGGCGGTCTTCGACATCGCCGTGGCCTACAAGGAGGACGTCGACCAC
>JAQTVU010000511.1 GCA_028706695.1 Mycobacterium sp. | reverse complement strand
GTCCCGCAGGAATTCGTCGCGCTGGTTCATGGACTCCTTGGTGCCGGGTGATCGACCGGGACGCGTGATAGACCGCGGCGAGCCCTTGGAATGAGGAGCCCCACGGGCGCAGCGCGGCGCCGGATTCGGACCTGTATCGATTCAGTATTCCCTCGCCCGTCGCAGCGGGCCGCAACTGCCGGTCCGCAAACGCACCCGCGCAAATCCATGGCAGCGACCGGGCATCCCGCGGGGCCGATGAGCAGGTAAATTCCCGGCCCCAACGGCGCCATCGCAACGTCGTGGGTTGACTGTAGCAAACTCACACAACGTCCGAACCGGCGCACCATCCGCGGCAACCGCCACCGCCGAAACGGCAACCTGGCGGGTTTCTTCGCAGCCCTTCTGCGGACATTCTGCGGACATTCTGCGGTCCTGCTGCGCTTGTTGCGCGGAATTTACGCCGCCGGCTGGCGGCGGGCTAGACTTGGGGAAGTTGGCATTTCATGCGGGTTTTGGCATATCGTTTTACGACTTGTCGAGACGGGTTCCAGGCCGCCGTGCAGAGCTGCACGGACGCATCCCCCACGGGATCACCCCGCCTGCGGTCAACCCTATCGACAAGCCCATGGGGGTTCGGCCCGCAACCTCCAGGTGCGTCGCAGCGGAGCGCTTGAAGCGGCCGTGCAGAAAGTTCAGGTGGAGGGTCAGGTGGAGATGACGCCCAAGCGCGTCGGGTTGTACAACCCGGCGTTCGAGCACGACGCGTGCGGGGTGGCCATGGTCGTGGACATGCACGGCCGGCGCAGCCGCGACATCGTCGACAAGGCGATTACCGCCCTGCTCAACCTTGAACACCGCGGAGCCCAGGGCGCCGAGCCGCGCAGCGGTGACGGTGCCGGCATCCTGGTTCAGGTCCCCGACGCCTTCCTGCGGGAGGTCGTCGATTTTGAGCTGCCCCCCGCCGGCAGCTACGCCACCGGTATCGCGTTCCTGCCGCAGTCGTCCAAGGACGCCGCCACCGCCTGCGCCGCGGTGGAGAAAATCGCCGAAGCCGAGGGGCTGACGGTGCTGGGCTGGCGCAGCGTGCCCACCGACGACTCGTCGTTGGGGGCGCTGTCCCGCGATGCGATGCCCACCTTCCGGCAGGTGTTCCTGGCCGGCGCCGCCGATATGACGCTGGAGCGCCGCTGCTACGTCGTCCGTAAGCGCGCCGAACACGAACTGGGTACCAAGGGCCCGGGCCAGGACGGCCCCGGCCGCGAGACGGTCTACTTCCCGAGCCTGTCGGGTCAGACGTTGGTCTACAAGGGCATGCTGACCACCCCTCAGCTGAAGGCCTTCTACCTGGATCTGCAGGACGACCGGCTGACCAGCGCGCTGGGCATCGTGCATTCCCGGTTCTCCACCAACACCTTCCCGTCGTGGCCGCTGGCCCACCCGTTCCGGCGCATCGCCCATAACGGCGAGATCAACACCGTCACCGGCAACGAGAACTGGATGCGCGCCCGTGAGGCGTTGATCAAGACCGACGTGTTCGGGTCCACGGCCGACGTCGAAAAGCTGTTTCCCATCTGCACGCCCGGCGCGTCCGACACCGCCCGCTTCGACGAGGTGCTCGAGCTGCTGCACCTGGGTGGGCGCAGCCTCGCCCACGCGGTGCTGATGATGATCCCGGAGGCCTGGGAACGGCACGAGTCGATGGATCCCGCGCGGCGGGCCTTCTACCAGTACCACGCCTCCTTGATGGAGCCGTGGGACGGTCCGGCGTCGATGACCTTCACCGACGGCACCGTCGTGGGCGCCGTGCTGGACCGCAACGGCCTGCGCCCGTCCCGGATCTGGGTGACCGATGACGGTCTGGTGGTGATGGCCTCCGAGGCCGGTGTGCTGGACCTGGACCCGGCCAAGGTGGTCCGGCGGATGCGACTGCAGCCCGGCCGCATGTTCCTGGTGGACACCGCCCAGGGCCGCATCGTCGACGACGAGGAGATCAAAGCCGAACTGGCCGCCCAGCACCCCTACCGGGAGTGGCTGGACAAGGCACTCATTCCGCTCGAGGACCTGCCGCAGGGCAACTACAGGCGGATGCCCCATGTGCGGCTTGTCAAGCGGCAGTTGACGTTTGGCTACACCTACGAGGAGCTTAGCCTGCTGGTGGCCCCGATGGCGCGCACCGGCGCCGAACCGATCGGCTCGATGGGCACCGACACCCCGGTCGCGGTGCTCTCGGAGCGGCCGCGGCTGCTCTACGACTACTTCCAGCAGCTGTTCGCGCAGGTGACCAACCCCCCGCTGGACGCCATCCGCGAGGAGGTGGTGACCAGCCTGCAGGGCACCACTGGGGGCGAGCGCGACCTGCTCACGCCGACCGCCGAGTCGTGCCACCAGATCCGGCTGCAGCAGCCCATCCTGCGGAACCGCGACCTGGCCCGGCTGATCAATCTGAACCCGCACGACGAGGTCAACGGACGGCCACACGGCATGCGCTCGGCGGTTATTCGCTGTCTGTATCCGGTCGCCCAGGGCGGCGCCGGGCTGGCCGCCGCGCTGGAAGACGTGCGGGCGCAGGCGTCGGCGGCGATCGCCGACGGCGCGCGGATCATCATCCTGTCCGACCGCGAGTCCGACGAGCAGCTGGCACCCATCCCGTCGCTGCTGGCGGTGGCGGGGGTGCACCACCACCTGGTGCGGGACCGGACCCGCACCCACGCGGGTCTGGTGGTCGAATCCGGCGACGCCCGCGAGGTGCACCACATGGCGGCGCTGATCGGCTTCGGCGCGGCCGCGGTCAACCCCTACCTGGCCTTCGAGTCGATCGAGGACATGCTCGACCGCGGCGTCATCGAGGGCATCGACCGCACGACGGCGCTCGACAACTACGTCAAGGCCGCCGGCAAGGGGGTGCTGAAAGTGATGTCCAAGATGGGCATCTCGACGCTCGCCTCCTACACCGGCGCCCAGCTGTTCCAGGCGGTCGGCATCGCCGAGGAAGTGCTCGACGAGTACTTCACCGGGCCGAGCTGCCCCATCGGCGGCGTCACCCC
>JAQTVU010000510.1 GCA_028706695.1 Mycobacterium sp. | reverse complement strand
GTGGGCTGGACCGACGAGCAGGACACCGAATTCACCCGTTAGGGTCCGCGAAGCCGCGCTCAGCTGGTCGGCGGCGGTGGAGGTTCGTCGGAGTGGGCTTGGTGCCAGCGCAGCTCGGCGTCGCGGACTTTGCGATGAGTGCGGATTAGCCAGACGGTGGCCACCGCCGCCAGCGCCGCCGCGGCGACCATCGCGGCCGCGCCGGTGGCGGCCTGACCGGCCCCGAACGCAGACAAGCCCACGGTCAGGGCCACCACGGCCAGCGCCGCGAGGATCAAGCCCGGGGCGTTGGCGCCATAGTTGACGGATTCGCCGGCGTGCCGACGGGTGGTTCGTGCGTGATCGACCGGGTCCACATTCGCTCCTCTGATGAAACATCCTCTGACGGGTTGTGTCTGACGGGTCGTGTATCGCGGGGGTCCGGGCAGTACGCGGCGCATACCGTCTACCCGCCAGCCCGGGGCAGCAAACGCCGCGCCGCGGTGTCATCCCGGCCACCGCGGGTATGTCGGGTGCGTGAGCCGCCAAAAACCCGGCCGCGGCGCCCCCGCCGTGCTGTTCGACGTCGACGGGACGCTCGTCGACTCGAATTACCTGCACGTCTACGCCTGGCGGCGGGCGTTCGCCGCCGAGCACATGTCCGTTGCCGCCTGGCACATCCACCGCTGCATCGGCATGGACGGCGCCGAATTGGTGCGCGCCCTGTCCGGGGACGCGCCGCCCGGCGTGCGAGACAGGCTGAGCGACGGGCACAGCCGCTATTACCGTGAAGTCGTACCCCTCCTGGCGCCGCAGCGCGGCGCCCGCGCGTTGCTGCACCGTGTCGCGGAACTCGGAGTGCAGGTGGTGCTGGTCAGTTCGGCCCCCGAGGATGAACTGGAAGCGCTGCGCGCGGCGCTCGACTGCGACGACGTCATCTCAGCGGCGACATCCTCGCGCGACGTCGACACCGCCAAGCCGGAGCCCGGCATCGTGCAGGTCGCGTTACGCCGGGCCGGCGTGGGCGCCGACCGCGCCGTGTTCGTCGGCGACGCCGTGTGGGACGCCTACGCCGCGGCGGCCGCGGGGTTGCCGTGCATCGGGGTGCTCAGCGGCGGCATCGCCGAAGCGGAGTTGCGGGCCGCCGGTGCGTCACCGGTCTACGCCGACGCCCGAGACCTGCTCGACCACCTGGAGTCGACCCGCATAGCGGCGCTGGCGCCCGGCCGTTGACCGACCGCTCAGGCGCCGACCGGAGGTACCGGCGTGGCGGAGCACTGCCGCTGCCCGATCGGCGCCAGAAAACCTCGAAGGTCGTTGTACTGCTGGGGGTGCGTCTTGAGGTAGTCGCGAAGAGTGGCGACCGCGTGCTCGTGCGGCTGCTGGTAGGCCGCGGTCACCGCGTGCCCGGCCGGGCCGCAGCCCGGTGCCGCGCCGGCCGAGGGGGCGCCGGCTATGCCGATGGCGCCAATGGCACCGATTGCCAGGAAGCCGGCGGCGAGGCCGGTCGCTCGTAGGTACGACAGGTATGAGATGAAGCGGCGGGTGTGCATGGTCGACGACCTCCGAGTGTCCCGATGATGGAACCCTGGGGGTAACCGCACCGACCGGCGCGCAAACCGCACAAACGGAAATCCACCCGTCCGGCGCCGTGAAGAGATTTCGCGAGGCTACGCGCCGGGCGCCGCGTGGGCGCCGGGGAGGGGCTAGCGGCCGGGCTCGCCGTCCCGCACGCCGGTCAGCGCCTCATCCAGCGTCGGGTACAGCGGGAAGGTCTTGTCCAGGCCGGTCAGATGGATCGGCCTTCTGGTCGCCGGTCCCCGGGCCACCACCGCGAACTCGGCAGAGTCGCCGAGCGTCTCATAGGTCGCCGCGAGGATCTTCAGCCCCACCGAACCGAGGAATTCGACCGCGGAAAGGTCGATGACCAGCGCCGTCGGGCCTTCGGCAACCACCGCGCCGATAGCTTGCTCCAGGGCCGGAGCGGTGACCAGATCGATTTCGCCGCTCACGCTTACCACGGAAACCCCGTCGTGGTCGGCAACCACGGTGGTTATCGAATCAGGAGCTGACAATGGCGATCCTTCGTTCCAAGCCTTGACTGTGTTGCAAGGGTAACCCGGCGCGAACTGCGAGAAGAGGAAGCCCTGCGCCCTGCGCCGCGTATGCCCAGGCTAGTCTCGCAGGAATACCGGCGCACGGCGGCATGCGGCACATGGGAGGGCAGATGTCAGAATCCCCGTCGGAGCTCACCGGCACGGCCGTCACCGCGCAGCTGACGAGCGTTTCCAGCGACGGCCTGCTGCCGCAACTGGTTCGGCACCTTCGACAAAACCGCACCGTCCTGCGCGAGGAATGGGCCCGCCGGATCACCGCGGCCGAGTTGCTCACCGCGATGACCCCGGACGAGCTCTTCACCGAAGCGACCGCGGTCTACGACAACTACGTCGAGGTGCTCGAGACCGGCAGCGTCGAGGCGCTGCAAGCCTACGCGCATGACCTGTCGGAACGCATCATCCCGCGGGGCGTGGAGACCGACGAGGTCATCGGCATCGTGCTGTTGCTGCGCGACGTGCTCGCCCGTTCGCTGTTCGAGAAGTATCAGAGCGATTTCGACATGCTCAACCGGGTGCTGGACGCCTACGAGCCGGCGGCCAACCGGATCGCCAACACCGTGGCCGTCAGCTTCGTGCAGGAGCGCGAGCGCATCATCCGCCAGCAGCAGGAGGCCATCCGCGAGCTGTCCACCCCGGTGCTGCAGGTGCGCGAACAGCTCCTCATCCTGCCGATCATCGGCGTGCTCGACTCCCAGCGCGCCCGCCAGGTCACCGAGCAGTTGCTGCGGGCGATCCGCGCCAACCGCGCCAAGGTGGTGGTCATCGACATCACCGGGGTGCCCGCCATCGATTCCACGGTGGCCAACCACCTGGTGCAGACGGTGGACGCGTCGGGCCTGATGGGGGCGAGCGTGATCATCACGGGTCTGTCCTCCGAGATCGCCCTGACGCTGGTGACGATCGGGCTGGACCTGTCGAAGATGAACGCCGT
>JAQTVU010000509.1 GCA_028706695.1 Mycobacterium sp. | reverse complement strand
TGTTGACGGACATTCAGGGTGACCACCTGGGGGCGGGGGTCCGGCGTTGAGGGTGAGGACGCTTCGGCGGGATCTGAGCGGCGGCATGGTGACGACGCCCGCCGTTCCGGGGGGTCACGGTGGCCTGGGTTCGTTTCGGCGATCATCGCGACGCCGGAAGGATCGCCGGGGATCGACTGGTGCAGTGACGGTTCCGGCCCCGGGCGGCCAACACGAGATGACCCCTTCCTGGGCTGCATTGTGGTAGACCACCCTGATGCCTCATGGCCACCCCAGCGCCCGATGATCGTCGTCCGTACCGTCGAGTGGGCCGAGCAGGCCCTAATTTAACCGACCAACCCCCGAAGCACTCATCAAATCCGCGTAAGAAACTGTCTCACCGGCCTTGACATATTCCGCACCGCTGTTCCTGCCGGACCGATCGTGTACCGCCGCAGACCATACACACCGTGCGATCGCATCTCCAGGACTGTCCGGGGTCGCTGCGGCTGGCGATGAGCTGTGGCGGACGGTGAGGCTGGTTTTGGACGGTTGCCACCGCTGCCTCGAAGGTGCTCGCGGCCGGTAGCAAGCCCTGTGGATCACCGATGCGCAGCATCCGGGAGACTGCCTCACCGGGTACTAACGCCCAGGCTCTGCCGGCGCGCAACCAGCAGACGGATACCCTGTGCAGCGCCGAGACGCCCAGGCTGCCAAAGAAATCCACGTCACGCAGATCAAGGATCAGCCCGCGACAACGCATCAGATGCCCTAGCGTGTACTCGGTCAGAATGTCAGCGTTGGATGCGTCGATGTCGCCGTGGGCCCTGATGACGGCTATCGACGACCTCAGCCGACGACTAACTAACCGTACGGTGTGACCCTCCCATGGTTGGGAAAGAAAGCCGCACTCTGGCGGCGCGGAGAGGATGGGTGAAGCATTCATGGTGATCCCCGGATATGAGGTTGTCACCGGTGTGTTCGGCGCGAGCTACCGCTCTGAGAGGACAACAGCGGACGGCTGACCTCGTCCCAAACTGGTTGAGAGTCTCAACGTGGTTTACCTTCCGCCCCTCGGGGGCAATTGTCAAACCGTGTGGATCGGATCTTGCCAGTCGACATTTTGCCGCATCTTGGTTCTGATCAGGCTTTTCGATTCGTCAGATCGGCATCTCGCCCGGTGGTGGCGATGAAGTCGTCAAGGATGTCCACCACCGCTGCCGGGGACTCGACATGCGGGAAGTGCCCGACACCGGCGAGCACCTCCAGTCGACTACCCGGCACGGCGTCGTGAGCGGCGTAGCCGTGGGCAACAGGAATGATCCGGTCCTGCTCACCCCAAATCAGCACGGTGGGCAATCCATAACTTAGATGCATCTTGCCGAACGCACTGACCGCCTGGCCGCGGTAATCCACCACCGAGCGCAACGTACGCAGGAACGCCCGCCGTGTCTGCCGATCCGACAGCGACGAATAGGCGTTCCACATCTCGCCGGCGCGCGGCGAATGCATTCCGGCCGACATGAGCCATGACCCCAGCTTGTTGCCGACGTTCAGCACCGGCTGCGGCGCGACCACTGGCAGCACCAGCTCGGTTCCGGGCGCCGACAGGATCCGCAATATCCAGCTCACGTCCGGCCCGAGCCCACCGCTGCTGATGAGAACCAGTCGCTGGCAGTAGTCGCGATGTTGATAGCTGAACTGCATGGCCACCCCGCCACCGAGTGAGTGACCGACCACGGTTGCCCGGGTGATCCCTAGTTCATCGAGCAGATCACGCAGCGAAGCCGCGAACGCACCCAACGAATAGTCACCGCGCGGCTTGGCTGATTCACCGTGCCCCAACAGGTCCGGTGCCACCACCCGATACTTCTTCGACAACTGGGGGATGACCGACCGCCAGGACACCGAACTTCCCGCCATCCCATGAATCAACAGCAGCGCCTCGCCGGCCCCTGCCTCCCGATAGGCCACACGCTCACCGTGCAAATCAAGATAGTTCATCTCGCTCACGTGAACCGGTCTCCATCCAAAGGTGTTCCGGCATGCTGGCGAACGTCATTAACGATCGCTCCCCCGACTTCGTGTCGACACTAGCCTAACCTACGGTACCGTAGGTTATCGGCCAGTAAATCGCTGTGTCTGGGGGCCTGATCGATGCCGCCCGCGTCTTCGCCGACACGCGGGTCGCGACGCCATTGGCGGATCGCTGCGATTGCTGTTTTGAGTCCGCGGCGGCGCCCCGTCGCCGGGTCGATGCCGGCGAATGCGGGCTCCAGCGCGGCGAACATGCGCTCGCTGCGGGTCTCCGGAGCGTCGTCGGCGGTGTCGCGCAAGTAGCGGTCGGGCAGCGACAGTTTGGCGATGGTGCGCCACGCCTTGCCGTACTGCATCAGAAACGAGCCCGTGGTGTAGGGGAGGTCGTACTTGTCGCAGAGCTCGCGCACGCGCACCGAGATCTCGTGCAGCCGGTTGCTGGGCAGATCGGGGTAGAGGTGGTGTTCGATCTGGTGGCACAGGTTGCCGCTCATGAACCGCAGCGCCGGCCCGGCATCGAAGTTGGCGCTGCCCAACATCTGACGCAGATACCACTCGCCCCGGGTTTCACCGACCATGTCGGTCTTCGCGAATTTCTCTGCGCCGTCGGGGAAATGCCCACAGAAGATCACGGCATTGGCCCAGATGTTGCGGATCACGTTGGCCACCATGTTGGCTTTCAGCGTCGATTTGTAGCTCGCCGCCGGCGACAGCGCGGTCAGCGCCGGGAATGCGACGTAGTCCTTGACCACCTGTCTTCCCGCCTTGGCTGAGAACTCGCGCACCTGCAGGCGGGTGATGTCGCGGTCCGGGCCGTCCTTGCAGACCTTGCTGAACTCGATGGACTGCAAGCCAATTCCCCACTCGAATCCAACCGCGAGGATGGCGTTGAACAGCAGGTTGCCGATGTTGAAGAGCTCCCAGGGCTGGTCACGGGTGACGCGCAGGACGGTGTAGCCCACGTCGTCATCCATGTCGAGGATGTTGGTGTATTTATGGTGTTGGAAGTTGT
>JAQTVU010000508.1 GCA_028706695.1 Mycobacterium sp. | reverse complement strand
GGTTTGTTGGTTTCTGTTGGTGTGGTGTTTGTCTATCTGACTATGCGGCGCTGGTTAGGGGGATGGTGGCTTTGATGAGGTCGAAGGCGCGGCGTTGGGTGGGGGTGGGTTCGGTGAGTTTGTCGATCTCAACATTGGTGTGGTGGTAGCGGATCTTGTTGCGGGTCAAGGTTTTGAGGTGTTCGAGAAGGCCGCGGAAGCTGTAGAGCGGGTTGCCTTGGGCGTCGTGTTTACGAGCGGCTTTGGTGGCGGCTTGGACGCTGCGTCTCGCGGGGGGGACTGGATTGTCCCGGGTTGGCGGGTTTTCGTCGGTGAACGTTAGCGGCGCCCAGGCTTTGCGGAGATGCCATACCAGGTGGCGGGCCAGCATGCAGATCAGTAGGTGGGCTTTGACTCGGTCGTCGAGGCGGTGGCGGATAGTCCGCACTTGCAGGTCGTCGGTTTTGATGCTGCGGAAGTCGCGTTCGATGTTGGCTAGGTCTTTGTACGATTCCACGGTCTGGGCCGGAGTCAGCGCTTGGGCGTCGACGCTGGTGCGGATCACATAGATACCATCGAGTCTGGCTTCAGCATCAATGGTTTCCTGGTTGCGGTGATAGGTGAAACCGCTGTCGGTGATGGTGGTGTGAAAGTGCTTGTCCATCTTGTATTTTCCTACTATTTTGCCTAACGCTTTGCCGATGCTGCCAGCCCCTGCCAGACGACCAGCCTCAACCCGGGTTTTGAGGGCCTCCAGCAGTTTCTCGGTCGCATCCAGCAGGTTTTCGCGTTTGTGGGCGCGGCGCTCGGCCAGGAAGGGGTTGCGGCAGGCGATCAACCGTTCACCGGGATAGTCGGGGTGGGTGATCTCAGCGAAATCCTGGGTGTCGAAAAGAGTCATCTGCAACGGACCGTCATCGGCGGCCAGTTTCGCGATCGCAGGGTTGCGTAACGCGGTGATCCACCCCAAACCCGCTCCGGCGTCATTGAGTTCACGTAGAGCGTTGATGCGGGCGGTGGTGATCATCCCCCGGTCACCCACCATCACCAGGTCGTCGAGTTTGAACTTGTCTTTCACCACGGTCACGATGTCGGTGAACGCTTTCGGGTCAGCGGTGTTGCCCGCAAAGACCCGCACCGCTATCGGCCGGCCTTGGCGATCGCCGAGCAACCCGAAGTTGATCTGCGGTAACCCTTTTTTGCCGTCCCGGGAATACCCGCGTGCCGCCAGCTCACAGTGGTTGCCGGTCATCCATGTGCTGGACAGATCGAACAACGCCATCTTCGATGGATTAGCCCGCGGACCAAGGTGTTTAGCCGCCAACTTGGCCTCGATCGCGTCCTGGCGCCCGGCCAGCCAGTCCATCGCCGAATAAATCTCGTCGGTGGACGCCCCAGCGATGTCCAGATCAGCTCCTAACGTGGTGTCGTTCCACCAGCTTTGTGTGGATAACTTACTGCTCGGGCGCACGACCCGCGAAATGATCAACCCCAACACCAGATCCCGTGACCGAGACCGTGGTCCCAGCAAGGCCGACATGCCCAGCTGACGGGCCATCGCCGCTACCGCCGCCACGTCCCCGTGCGGCAGGCTACGGGTGGTTTCGAACTCCGAACCGGCTACCACCAAGGCCTGGCCTTTCAGGGTGGCCTCGATCGCGGCGATCGTCTCCGCGGGTAACCCCGACAGATTCGCGACCGTCTCATTGCGGACTTTGCCGTCCTGGCGGAACGTGCGACGCAGATACACCGATTCGTAGCAACGCTTCTCGCCGGAGCCAGTCACGTGGGTGTTACGCACTTTGGCTACATGCACCTTCTCACGGCATCGCGGCATACGAGAAACTCTACCCGCCTTCGAAAACACATTCCCTGAACGACACGCATACTTTTGTCTACGTTTACCGTGGGCGAACAACCTGACCCCCAGGTCACACCACGAATCCACCCCAAAACCTGCCGTAACTTCGGATTAGGTCCGGCAGAGCAGGAGGGCGACGGTGGCGACACAGAAGACACCGACGAACACGGAACGCCGCCAGCCGGTGGTCCGTAGCCTGGCCGTGCGTAAGGCCGCGGCTCGGGCCGCCGTCGCTGCGAGCAAGAAGACCGGCCGGCCGGTCGACCCGCGTGTTCAGAAGCTCGCCGAGTCCCGTTGACGGATGTCTTGTCGCTGCTCGTTGTCGGGCCCTGCTGCTGCAGAAGACGCTGAATTGGCGCGGAACCAGCGATCCATGTTGCTTGAGGCGCAGAATGCGGATGTCGACCTCGTAGCCGAGGACCTCCTCGACCTGCCCGAACGGCTGCTCAGCGGCTGGGAATCGCAGCGTCTCAGCCGCTTTCACCACTCGCTACGCCGCGACGGCTACCAGCTCGATGAGCAGACCGGCCAGATCACACCCGTTGGTCCGCAGCTGTCGATCGAATCCATAGCGAGGCTCTCGGACCCCTCGGCCATCCGTGAGAGCTTCGAGCGCATCAGGCGCGCCATCAGCGCCGATCCCGCGCTCGCGGTCCGCAGCGCCAAGGAACTGATCGAAAGCACCGCGAAGGTCGTCCTGACCGAGCGCGGCCAGCCATTCGATGACAAGTCGGACCTACCCAAACTGGCTCGTGCAGCACAGCTTTCGCTTTGGCTGGACCCCTGCACCGGGTCCGGGCCAGACGGCAACGAAGGCGTCAAACGCATCCTGGGTGCGGTGACCACCATCGCCAACGGACTCGCCGAGCTGCGCAACCGCGGACTGGGCACCGGGCACGGTCCAGCAACCGCGCGCGTCGGTCTTGGCACCCGGCACGCTCACCTCGCGGTCAACGCGACGCTCACCTGGTGCCAGCTGATGCTCGACACCCTCGCCGACCCCGAAGCGCCCTGGCGCAAAGAGCACCCATAAGCCGCTGCCGGACGAACATCACCAAAACAACTAGTGGTATGGCTCGAAATTAATTGACAGTATTTAGCGTTGCGCGTGCTCGCGCAACTTTGGCCAGGATCGATTCGGCGGTGGCAGTCCACACGTAGGGCTTGGGGTCGTCGTTGTGGGCGTCGA
>JAQTVU010000507.1 GCA_028706695.1 Mycobacterium sp. | reverse complement strand
CAAAAGTCGGTCACGGCGCTCCTGTCACCGGAGGAGCGCGGCCGTCGAGCCGCGCCGCCCGCTCCGGCAGGCGACACAACCAGCGCGTTACGCACATCGCGCTTGCCGTGCCAGGTGCGCACTCATGCTCGGGCAAATACCCGCCCGGGAGCGCGCCGAAACCCCGGCGCGGCCGTGCCAACCGCTGCGCGGGACGCATCCAGATGTGTAATACGGTGGTACCCAACGTATTCCATGTATCCGCCGGGCGGCGGGAGGAGGCAGCCGGATTCACGATCTTCCAGCTGCGCTCGATTCGGTCGCCGGGTCCGAGCACACCGACGCCCCCGCCGGTCCGTCGGATTGCCACGCCGCCGGCCGGCGCAGTTCACTTGCCGACTGCATGGGCGGGGGTGCATCGGTTCGTTTACTGCATGGAAATTCGCGGGCGCCAGCCCCGGTGCCGGCCAACACGTTCGAGCGATCGGCCGAATCCGGACCTACACTGGCGTCGGTGACGTCAATCGTAATCGTCGGAAGCGGCTTCGCCGGATTCGCCTGCGCCCGCCGTCTCGCCCGCATTTTGGGCCGGCAGCGCGCGGGAATCGATGTCACGGTGATCTCCCCGGTCGACTACATGCTCTACACGCCGCTGCTGCCCGACGTCGCCGGCGGCGTCGTCGATGCCCGCTTCGTCACGGTGCCCCTGGCCAACGCGCTCAAAGGCGTCCGGATCGTGCGGGGCCGGGTCGACGCGGTGGACTTCGCGCGCCGCACGCTGACCTACTGCGATCTCGAGGAACACCGCCACGACATGCCCTGGGACCGGCTGGTGCTGACGCCCGGGTCGGTGACGCGGCTGTTCGACGTGCCCGGACTGGCGACGCACGCGCGCGGGCTGAAGACCACGGCCGAAGCGCTGTACCTGCGGGACCACTTCGTCGAGCAACTGGAACTGGCCAACACCGAGGACGACCCGACGGTGGCCGCCGCCCGGCGCACCGTTGTGGTCGTCGGCGCCTCGTATTCGGGCACCGAATTGGTCGCGCAGCTGCGCGCATTGGCCGACGCGGCGGCTGCGCAAATGGGCTTCGATCCCGCGGCGGTTCGCTTCCTGCTCATCGATCTGGCGGAGCAGGTCATGCCCGAGGTGGGGCAGAAACTGGGCGAGGCCGCCCTGCGGGTGTTGCGCCACCGGGGTATCGACGTCCGGCTCGGCCGCACCCTCAAGGAAGCGCACGCGGATCACGTCGTGCTCAGCGACGATTCACGGATCGACACCCACACGGTCACCTGGGTGACGGGGGTGACCGGGGCCCCGCTGATCCAGGAACTGGGTTTGCCGACCGAGCAGGGGCGGCTCACGGTGCAGCCCGACCTGCAGGTTCCCGACCACCCGGATGTCTTCGCGGCCGGTGACGCGGCCGCGGTTCCCGACCTGACGCAGCCGGGAAGGATCACCCCGCCGACCGCCCAACATGCCACCCGGCAAGGTAAGGCGCTCGCCCGCAATGTGGCGGCCAGCCTCGGCCACGGCAGCAGCAAGCCGTACAAACACCGCAACCTGGGCCTGGTGGTCGATCTGGGACCCGGGTACGCCGTGGCCAACCCGCTCAACGTCCACCTGTCCGGGCTGCCCGCAAAGGCGGTGACGCGGGCCTACCACCTTTATGCGATCCCCCATCCGCTGAACCGGTGGGCGGTGTCGCTGGCGTATCTGACCGATGCCCTGTTCGAACGGTCGGTGGTGTCGATCGGGCTCAGCTCGGCCGCGGCCGCGCAATTCACCGCCAGCGAAGGCATCGCGATGCCCAAGACCAGCTGAGCCGCGGATTGGGGCCGGCTATTTCCCCGCCGACCGCTGCGCCATCGCGTAAGCGAACTGAAGGAAGTCCGCGCCGGTCAGCGCGGTGAGAATGCCCGCGACCAGTCGGGTGAAGCTGGGGGCGAAGACCAGCCCGATGCCGAATCCGGTGGCCACCCACATGCCGAAGCAGTACGGGCACGTCAACAACTCTCCCAGGCTGTGCCGCAGCTGGCTCTCGCGCCGGGCATCCTCCTGCACCTCGCCCGCGCCGGCGGCGCCCCGATAGCGGGCGACGGGGGCGCGCAGCGGACTGGTCACGGCGTCCTTGGTGGCGGTGCGCGACAGCTTGTGGGTTCCGACGGCGAGGATGACCAGGTCCTGCACCCGCCACCGCGCCGGCAGCCGGCGCCCGGTGAGCGCCGCCAACACCGCCGCGACGGCCACGACCGCCACATAGACGCCCATGATGACCAGGTAGCCGCCCAGCGGCCGGGGATTGTCGCCGCGGTATTCGTCAGCTTCCCGGCGAGCCTCATCGACCACGCCGTCGCCGACACCTGTCAGTTCCCCCATTGCCACTCCTTCGCGGGGCTCGCGGGCACGTTCCGCCACCCGGATACCCGGTGGCATCGCCGGCAACCCATCATGGGCCCGCTGTGAACCGCCCGGGAGTCAAGAGTCCGACCGCTGCCGGTCGGACCGGGCGGTCTTGGCGGCGCTGCGCAACGTCCGGTTGGTGGTGCGCAGGTCGGTGTTGGCGGCCGACAACGCGGCATTGTCGTCCTCGAGGCTGAGGATCCGGGCAATGCCGGCCAAGTTGACCCCGGCGTCGACCAGCGCGGTGATGCGCTGTAGCCGCGCCAGGTCCTCGGCGCTGTAGCGCCGGGTTCCGCCCTCGCTTCGGGCCGGTGTCAGCAACCCGTGGCGTTCGTACAGCCGCAGCGACTGCACCGGGACGCCGGAGAGTTCGGCGGCCACGGAGATGCCGTATACGCCGCGATCGGGCGCCGGCGCACCGTTGTTGCCTGTGCGGTCGGGCATCTGGCTGCTCCTCAATTGACGGGTACAGAAAACTTCTGTATCACACTTGCGGTCACATGTCGAGAATGATATAAGAAATCTATGTCGTTAGACATAGAGGTTGCTCGAGACATACGGGCTGGACATACAGGTTTGTCATTCAACGACCCAGATTGGAGTGATGAGGTGACCGCCATGCTGATGCGCACAGACCCCTTCCGCGA
>JAQTVU010000506.1 GCA_028706695.1 Mycobacterium sp. | reverse complement strand
AGCCGGTGGTGCCGGATCCGGGTTTCCCCTTGCAGCTGGTGCACCACGACGACGTGGCGTCGGCGATCGCGCTGGCGGCCACCACGCCCGCGCCGCCGGGCGCGTACAACATCGCCGGCGACGGGCTGGTGACGGTCGCGGACGTGGCCAGGGCGCTGGGGGGCCGGCCGGTGCGGGTCCCCGCCGCGGCCGCCGCGGCCGCCGCGGCGACGATCGCGCGGGTGCCGTTCATCCCGGCGAAGCTCGAATGGCTGCACGCAACGCGGACGTCGGTGGTGATGGACACCACCAAGTCCAAGACCGCGCTGGGCTGGCAGCCGCTGCACTCCGCCGCCGAGACCCTGGCGGCGCTGGCGTCCGCGATGTGATGTCCGTCGCGGACGCGCGGCGAGGTAGGTTGAGTCCGTGTTACTTCAGCGGTGTCTCGACGACATCTTCGACGATATCCTGGACGACATCCTCGACGACGGTGAAATGACTTAAGTGGGCGGCGTAACAGCGCGCTGGCGGGCCACGCACCGCACCGCCGACAAAGCGATCAGCAGGCCGGAGACCCTGGTCGTCGAGGAGCCGTTGGAGATCCGCGTCAACCGCGCGGCGATCACGGTCACCATGCGCACGCCCGGCTCGGATTTCGAACTGGCGCTCGGGTTTCTGCTCACCGAAGGGATCATCGCCGCCCGTGGCGACGTGTCGAGCATCCGTTACTGCGACGGGCGCGGCGCCGACGGGGCCAATACCTACAACGTCCTCGACGTGACCCTGGACCCGGGGGTGGCGCTCCCGGATCTCGACGTCACCCGCAACTTCTACACCACCTCGTCCTGCGGGGTCTGCGGCAAGGCGTCCCTGGAAGCGGTGCGGCTGACCAGCCGCTTTTCGCCCGGCTGCGACGCCGCGGCCGTCACCGCGGCCGCGCTCAGGGCGATGCCCGACCAGCTTCGCGCCGCGCAGCGGGTCTTCGACCGCACCGGCGGACTGCACGCCGCGGCATTGTTCGCTGCCGACGGCGCGATGCATGTGGTGCGGGAAGACGTCGGCAGGCACAACGCAGTCGACAAGGCCATCGGCTGGGCGCTGGAACGTGGGCTGGTGCCGTTGCGGGCGTCGGTGCTGTTGGTCAGCGGCCGGGCGTCGTTCGAGCTGACCCAGAAGGCCGTGATGGCCGGCATTCCCGTCCTGGCCGCGGTGTCCGCGCCGTCGTCGCTGGCGGTGTCGCTGGCCGAGGAATGCGGGATCACGCTGGTGGGGTTCCTGCGGGGCGATTCGATGAACGTCTACACCCGGGGCGACCGCATCACCTGATCGGCCGGCCGGGTTGTGGATGGGCGCCCAACTCGGGATAACCCGGCGTCCGGCGCCGGGCGGCCCGCCGGCGGCGGCATGTCCTGTCGGGGCGCTCATGCAGGTTGGCGGCATGACGATTCAACAGACGATGACCCGGGTGCAGCTGGGGGCCAAGGGCGAGGCGCTGGCCGCGGCTCACCTGACCGGGATGGGGTTGCGGATCCTGGCCCGCAACTGGCGTTGCCGCTACGGCGAACTCGACGTGGTCGCCGCCGACGCGGCCACCCGCACGGTGGTGTTCGTCGAGGTGAAGACCCGCTCCGGCGACGGTTACGGCGGGCTGGCGCAGGCGGTCACCCCGCGCAAGGTTCAGCGGCTGCGTCGGCTCGCCGGGCTGTGGCTGGCCGGCCAGGACGAGGGGTGGGCGGCCGTGCGCATCGACGTGATCGGCGTGCGGGTGCGGCCTGGAAATTCCGGCCACGCCCCGGAGATCACCCACCTGCAGGGAATCGGCTGATGGCGCTGGGACGGGCGTTCTCGGTCGCGGTGCGCGGGCTGGACGGACAGATCGTGGAGATCGAGGCCGACATCACTTCCGGTCTGCCGGGTGTGCACCTGGTGGGGCTGCCCGACGCCGCCCTGCAGGAGTCGCGTGACCGGGTGCGGGCGGCGGTCACCAACTGCGGCAACAGCTGGCCCATGGCCCGGCTCACGCTCGCGCTGTCGCCGGCGACGCTGCCCAAGATGGGCTCGGTCTACGACATCGCGCTGGCTGCGGCGGTGCTCTCGGCGCAGCGCAAGACCCCGTGGGACCGGCTGGAGAAGGCGGTGCTGCTCGGTGAGCTGTCGCTGGACGGGCGGGTCCGGCCGGTGCGCGGGGTGCTGCCGGCCGTGCTGGCGGCCAAACGCGACGGCTGGCCGACGGTCGTCGTCCCGGTGGACAATCTGGCCGAGGCCTGCCTGGTCGACGGCATCGACGTCTGGGGCGTCCGCACGCTCGGGCAGTTGCAGGGCTGGCTGTCCGGGTCGGCCGGGTTGAGCCAGCGGATCGGCGCGGTTGACCCGGCTCCGGAGACGGCGGCGGACCTGGCCGACGTGGTCGGGCAGTCTCAAGCGCGGTTCGCGGTGGAAGCGGCGGCCGCCGGCGCGCACCATCTGATGCTGACCGGTCCGCCCGGCGTGGGCAAAACCATGCTGGCGCAACGCCTTCCGGGCCTGCTGCCGCCCCTGTCGGACAGCGAGTCGCTGGAGGTCACCGCGATCCACTCGGTGGCCGGCTTGCTGTCGGGGGACACCCCGTTGATCACCCGGCCACCGTTTGTGGCACCACACCACAGTTCCACCGTCGCCGCACTGGTCGGCGGGGGTTCGGGGATGGCCCGCCCGGGATCTATCAGCCGCGCGCATCGCGGCGTGCTATTCCTCGACGAATGCGCCGAGGTCAGCGTCGCGGCGCTAGAGGCTTTACGAATGCCGTTGGAGGACGGGGAGATTCGCCTGGCCCGCCGCGACGGCGTGGCCTGCTACCCGGCCCGGTTCCAGCTGGTGCTGGCGGCCAACCCGTGCCCCTGCGCGCCGGCCGATCCGCGTGACTGCATCTGTGCGGCAGCGGTCAAACGGCGCTACCTGGGCAAGCTGTCCGGGCCCCTGCTGGACCGGGTGGACCTGAGGGTGGAGATGCATCCGGTGGGTGCGGGGGCATTCTCGGGCGTCGAGGGCGAGTCCACCGAACGGGTGCGCACGCG
>JAQTVU010000024.1 GCA_028706695.1 Mycobacterium sp. | reverse complement strand
GGGCCCGGCGCATTAGTGTTAGCCACGGCGAACGGTAAATTTTCCAGCCGAGAGAAACGAGATGGACCTCGCCGATTTCTCTGACGCGCCGGGTGCCGGCCCAGATGCCGGGCCGCTGTGGAATGGCGTTGGTGGCAGTGACGCCGATTCCGCCGCGGACGCGGCCGAGGCGGCAAACCTGCAACAGGCCCGGTATTTCCTGGCTCTGCTGGGCCAGCGTCGCCGCCTGCTCGACCGCCGGATCGACGAATACCGCAGGGCACTCTCCGGCGCCGAAGCCGGCGGCGACCGGGAACGCGCCCGCGGCCTCCGGCGCCTGGCCCATATCGAAGAGCAGGACCGTAAGACGCTCGACGGCCTGATCGACAACCTGCGCCGACGATTTCCCCCCGAGCGGTTGGCGACCCGCTAAGCCCGCCGACCACGGGCCAGGTGTCTTCCGACGCCGGCGCCGGACCGACGGTTCATGCCACAGGACTGCTCGCGGCGGTAGCGTCGCCGCGACTTCGAGGAGGGAAGATCCGGGTGATCATGCTGGAAACCCAGCCGGTCCGGCGGCAAGGCTGTCGCATCGTCGACGTCAAGACCGGTGTGGTCGAAGCAGGCGTCGTCGGAGTCGGGAGCATGCGGACCCGTCCGCCGTGGCCCCGGCCCGGCGACGAGAACCCGGTCCACCGCGCGGCCCGGCGCGGCCCACGATGACGAGGGCGGTCGTGGTCGGCGCCGGGCCCAACGGCCTGGCCGCGGCCGTCCATCTCGCCCGGCAGGGCCTGGAGGTGCAGGTGCTGGAGGCGCGCGACACGATCGGCGGGGGAGCGCGCTCGGGCGAACTGACGGTGCCCGGCGTCATCCACGACCATTGTTCGGCGTTTCACCCCCTGGGCGTCGGCTCGCCGTTCTGGCAGGAGATCGACCTGCAGCGCCACGGCCTGGTGTGGAAGTGGCCGGAGGCAGACTGCGCCCATCCCCTCGACGACGGCACCGCCGGCGTGCTGTATCGGTCGATCGACCACACCGTCGCGGGCATGGGAGCCGACGGCACCCGGTGGCGCCGCGCGGTGGGCGACCTGGCGGCCGGGTTCGACGCCCTTGCCGAAGACCTGCTGCGCCCGATGATCAACATTCCGCGTCACCCGCTGCGCCTGGCCGCTTTCGGTCCCCGCGCATTGCTGCCGGCCACGGCGATGGCGCGCTGGTTTCGCACCGAGCAGGTGCGCGCGCTGTTCGGCGGCACCGCCGCGCACGTCTATACCCGCCTGGACCGCCCGCTCACCGCGTCGCTGGGCCTGATGATCCTGGCCGCCGGCCACCGCTACGGCTGGCCCGTGGCCGAGGGCGGATCCGGGGCGATCAGCCGGGCCCTGGCGGCCGCGCTGCAGGAGCACGGCGGCGCGGTCGCCACCGGGATCACCGTCGCCACCCGCCGGGAGATCCCCGCCGCCGACATCGTCATGCTCGACCTCGCCCCGGCCGCGGCGCTGGATCTTTACGGCGACGTCATGCCGGGCCGGATCAAGCGGTCCTATCGGCGCTACCGCCAGGGGTCGGCCGCGTTCAAGGTCGATTTCGCCATCGAGGGCCATGTCCCGTGGACGAACGCCGACTGTCGACGCGCCGGCACCGTCCACCTCGGCGGCACGTTCGCCGAGATCGCCGACACCGAACGCGAACGCGCCCGGGGCCGGATGGTGCAACAACCGTTCGTGCTGGTCGGGCAGCAGTACCTGGCCGACCCATCGCGCTCCGCGGCGGGCATCAACCCGATCTGGGCTTACGCGCACGTGCCGTTCGGCTACACCGGGGACGCCACCGGCGCCGTCGTCGACCAGATAGAACGGTTCGCCCCCGGATTTCGCGAGCAGGTCGTCGCGACCGTCAGCAAGGGCACCGCCGAACTGCAGGCCTACAACCCCAACTTCGTCGGCGGGGACATCGTCGGCGGCGCCAACGACCGGCTCCAGGTGCTCTTCCGCCCGCGGATCGCCGTCGATCCCTACCCGATCGGCGTGCCCGGCGTCTACCTGTGTTCGCAGTCGACGCCGCCGGGGGCCGGTATCCACGGGTTGTGCGGCTACTACGCCGCCGAGTCGGCGCTGGGCCGGCTGCGCACGTGCGGCCGGTGACCGCACGCCGGATCTCCTCCGTGGCCGAATCGTGACAGAAGCTTGACCGAATCGTCTACGCGCCCTTGCATTTGCACTGGTCGTGACACCCTACGATCACTATTACAACTCTGTCAGTTAAAAGGAATCGGAGCCATGCGGGCGGTCGTTGGCAGTATTTTCGCCGTCATCGGGATCGCTGCGAGTGCCACCACGGGCCTGGGCGACGTGGACCTGGCGGCGGCCCACCAGCCGTATGGATCCGCCATCGCGTCGGTTCTCCCGACGCGCGGTGAGGTCGTCGGTGTGGCGCACCCCGTGGTGGTGACGTTCCGAGCGCCCGTCGCCGACCGGCGCGCGGCCGAGCGCGCCATCGAGGTCACATCGTCGCCCGCGATGACCGGCAGGTTCGAATGGCTCGGCAGCGGCGTTACGCAGTGGGTGCCCGACCGGTTCTGGCCGGCGCACAGCACGGTGGCGCTGTCGGTGGGCGGTCTGCACGGCGTTTCGCTGCAGTTCAAAACGGGCCCCGCCGTCGTCGGCGTCGCCAATATCTCAGACCACACGTTCACCGTGAGCATCGACGGAGCGGAAACCGGACCGCCGCCTGCGCTGCCGGCGCCGCACCACCGACCCCACTGGGGGGAAGAGGGGGTGATGCCGGCCTCGATGGGCAGGCCGGAGTTCCCGACGCCCGTCGGCTCCTACACCGTGTTGTCCAAAGAACGCTCGGTGATCATGGATTCGAGCAGCGTCGGCATCCCCGTCGACGACCCCGACGGTTACCGCCTTCCGGTGGATTACGCCGTCCGCATCACCAGCCGTGGCCTTTTCGTGCACTCAGCTCCCTGGGCCATCAATTCGCTCGGGTTGGAGAATGTGAGCCACGGTTGCATCAGCCTCAGCCCCGCGGACGCGGAGTGGTACTACAACGCCGTCACCGTCGGCGACCCGGTGATCGTGGAAGAATAGGCCCGGAATAGCCCGGACTGGCCGCGGCGACAGCCGGCTGCACCGACGCTCCCGCCAACCAAACACGTCAGACGGAACGGACCCGCTGGGTGGCCACCCAGCGGGTCCGTTCCGATCCGTTTCGGGCCGGTAGGCCCTCAGCCCGCGGCCGAAGGACCGGGCAGCACCGGCTTGCCGGGCACGGGTCCGCCCGCCGGCACCGGGTCTCTCGGCGCGTCCTTGGCCCCGGCCATGTCGATGATCGGAGCGGACACCACCGGATCCACTGGAGCACCGGCCAGCGCAATCAGCGGGGCACCGACCGGCACCACCGGTAGCGGTGCGCCCGCGGGCAGCGGCGCGCCCAGCGGCAGCGGCGCGCCCAGAGGCAGCGGCGCGCCGGCCGGCACCGGCGGACCGAGCGCAATCAGCGGAGCTCCGACCGGCACCGCACCCGCCGGCACCGGCCCGGGCGCAACCAAGGGAACACCGGCCATGTCGGTGACCGAAGCGCTGCACACGTTGGTGGCCGCCGGTCCGCCCGCGGCGGCCGGTCCGCCCGCCGCTGCCAGTCCACCGGCAGCCGCCGGTCCGCCCGCGGCCGGCAATCCGCCCGTGGCCGCCGGCAGCGCAGCGTCGCCCGCCGTCTGCTGGATGCACGCGTGGCCGCCGGTGATCAGCGGGGCGGCTGCCGCGTTGGGGCTCAACGCCATAGCGGCTCCGCACAACCCTGCGCCGGCAACTACCTTGATGTTGAACCGGTCGACGATCGCCATCAGCGTCAACTCTCCTTATATTAGGGCTCAGATATTCCCAATCCATCGGTGCGGCAGTACCGCATAGCCACACCGTGGTCGTTTTTCGACGACCGGCCAATTGTCCGCAACCCGTGTGAAACGCAAGCCACGCCGCACCGCGCTGTTTCCAAAAGGTGACATCACGACGGTGTCACGGATGGGCGCAACTCCGCAATCGTCAACGGGCCCAGGAGGAGTCGTTCGTGGTGGTCATTGCCGCTCGGCGGGGCCCCGGTCCGCGGGTCGACCCGGGTGCTCGTGGATGTGTCGTTTCGATTTCAGAGCCGGCGGTCGTCGAATCCGATGGCGAGCCAAACATCGGCACCGGAATTGGGCGCGTTATCGAACCGGATGCGGCGCGCGTTGAATTCAAAATCGGGCCGGCGGCCGGCCTGAGGTGTGGCAGCCGTCGCAGATCCGCGCCGCGCCGGTCGGCGATCCCGGCTGCGTGGGCCCGACGGCGGAGCAAATCGCGGTCAACCCGGGCCGTCATTCGGCACGGACGGCTCATCGCTCGGGCGGACGGGGCGGCCCGGGGTCACCCGCAGCCCCGCCGCGCAAGGCGGGAATCTTACGGGGCGGCAAACATCGAGCACACGTACCGGCGGAACGGCCCCGGATGTCACTGATCTAGGCTGGCGCCAGGCGCACCATCAGCGGACTCAGGAAGACAGGGGAAGAAAACGTGACGGTCCGAGTAGGCATCAACGGCTTCGGTCGAATCGGGCGCAACTTCTATCGGGCCTGGCTGGCGCAGCGGGCACAGGCTGCCGCCGACCTGGAAGCCGACATGGAAGTGGTCGCCGTCAACGACATCACCGACAACCACACGCTGGCGCACCTGCTCAAGTTCGACTCGATCCTGGGCCGGCTGCCCTACGACGTGAGCTTGGGTGGCCAGGACACCATCGTGGTGGGCAAGCACAAGATCAAGGCCCTGGAGGTCAGGGAGGGCCCGGCGGCATTGCCGTGGGGCGACCTCGGCGTCGACATCGTCGTCGATTCCACCGGCCGTTTCACCGACGCTGCGAAGGCCAGAGGCCACCTGCAGGTCGGCGCCAAGAAGGTGATCATCTCCGCACCCGCCACCGACCCGGACATCACCATCGTGTTGGGGGTCAACGAGGACAAGTACGACGGCAGCCAGAACATCATCTCGATGGCCTCGTGCACCACGAACTGCCTGGCGCCGCTGGCCAAGGTGCTCAACGACGAGTTCGGCATCGTCAAGGGCATGATGACCACCGTCCACGCCTACACCCACGACCAGAACCTGCAGGACGGCCCGCACAAGGACCTGCGCCGCGCCCGCGCCGCCGCGATCAACATCGTGCCGACCTCCACCGGTGCCGCCAAGGCGATCGGCCTGGTGCTGCCCGAGCTGAAGGGCAAGCTCGACGGCTACGCGCTGCGGGTGCCGGTCGCCACCGGCTCGATCACCGACCTGACCGCCGAGCTGTCCAAGGCGGCTGGGGTCGAAGAGATCAACGCCGCTTACAAGGCCGCCGCCGAGGGCGGGCTCAAGGGCATCCTCAAGTACTACGACGCGCCGATCGTCTCCAGCGACATCGTCACCGACCCGCACAGCTCGATCTTCGACTCCGGGCTGACCAAGGCGATCGACAATCAGGCCAAGGTCGTGTCGTGGTACGACAACGAGTGGGGCTACTCCAACCGCCTCGTCGACCTGGTGGCCCTGGTCGGCAAGTCCCTGTAGACCCGTGACGGTTCCAACGCTGGATGATCTCCTTGCCGAGGGAGTGTCGGGTCGCGGCGTGTTGGTGCGCTCGGACCTCAACGTGCCGCTGGACGACGGTGGCTCGATCACCGATCCCGGCCGCATCGCCGCCTCGGTGCCCACGTTGACGGCGCTGCTCGACGCCGGCGCCAAGGTGGTGGTCGCCGCGCACCTGGGCCGGCCCAAGGACGGCCCGGACCCCAAGCTGTCGTTGGCGCCGGTCGCCGCGGCCCTGGGCGAGCGGCTGGGCCGGCACGTGCAGTTGGCCGGCTGCGATGGCTCCCGAGTCGTCGGCGCCGACGCGCGGGCCCGCGCCGAGGGCTTGACCGGCGGCGACATCCTGCTGCTGGAAAACATCCGCTTCGATGCGCGCGAAACCAGCAAGGACGACCGCGAGCGACTGGCGCTGGCCCGCCAGCTTGCCGAGTTAGTGCTTCCCACAGGTGCTTTCGTCTCGGACGGCTTCGGCGTGGTGCACCGCAAGCAGGCATCCGTCTACGACGTCGCCACGTTGCTGCCGCACTACGCCGGCACGCTGGTGGCCGAGGAGATCCGGGTGCTGGGGCAGTTGACCGATTCCACCCGTCGGCCCTATGCGGTGGTGCTCGGCGGATCGAAGGTGTCCGACAAGCTCGGCGTCATCGAGTCGCTGGCCACCAAGGCCGACAGCATCCTCATCGGCGGTGGGATGTGCTTCACTTTTCTTGCCGCAGAAGGGTTTTCAGTAGGAAAATCGTTGCTGGAAGCACAGATGGTGCCGACCTGCCGCAGGCTGCTCGACGACTATTGCGACGTGCTGCGGCTGCCGGTGGACATCGTGGTGGGCGAGAAATTCGCCGCCCAGGCGACCCCCCGGACCGTTGCGGCAAACGCCATCCCGGACGACGCGATGGGACTGGACATCGGGCCGGGCTCGGTCAAACGGTTCGGCACGCTGTTGTCCAACGCCGCAACGATTTTCTGGAACGGCCCGATGGGCGTGTTCGAGCTCCCGGCCTTCGCCGCGGGCACCAAGGGCGTCGCCGAGGCGATCGCCGCGGCGACCGGCAAGGGCGCATTCAGCGTGGTCGGCGGCGGTGACTCCGCGGCGGCGGTGCGCGCGCTGGGCATCGCGGAGCGCGACTTCTCCCACATCTCCACCGGCGGGGGCGCCTCGCTGGAATACCTGGAGGGTAAGGCGCTGCCCGGCATCGAGGTACTGGGCCGCCCCCACCCGAGTGGAGCGGACCGGTGAGCCGCAAGCCACTGATCGCCGGCAACTGGAAGATGAACCTCAACCACTTCGAGGCGATCGCGCTGGTGCAGAAGATCGCGTTCGCATTGCCCGACAAGTACTACGACCAGGTCGACGTGGCGGTGCTGCCGCCGTTCACCGACCTGCGCAGCGTGCAGACCCTGGTCGACGGTGACAAGCTGCGGCTGACCTACGGGGCACAGGACCTGTCCCAGCACGATCAGGGCGCCTACACCGGTGACATCAGCGGCGCCTTCCTGGCCAAGCTGGGCTGCACCTTCGTCGTCGTCGGGCACTCCGAGCGGCGCAGCTACCACCACGAGGACGACGCGCTGGTGGCCGCCAAGGCCGCCGCCGCGCTCAAGCACGCGCTTACCCCCATCGTCTGCATCGGCGAACACCTCGAGATTCGGGAGGCCGGAAACCACCTCGCGCACAACCTCGAGCAGCTGCGCGGCTCGCTGGCCGGGCTCTCGGCCGAGCAGATCGGCAAGGCCGTCATCGCCTACGAGCCGGTGTGGGCGATCGGCACCGGCCGGGTGGCCGGCGCCGCCGACGCGCAGCAGATGTGCGCCGCGATCCGCGCGGAGCTGGCCTCGCTGGCGTCGCCGCGGGTCGCCGCCGCCGTCCGGATCCTCTACGGGGGCTCGATGAACGCCAAGAACGTCGGCGAACTCGTCGCCCGGGACGACATCGACGGCGGCCTGGTCGGTGGGGCGTCGCTGGACGGGGAGCAGTTCGCGACGCTGGCCGCGATCGCCGCCGGTGGGCCGCTTCCCTAGTCGGAAGTCGGGCGTCCGACGTCGGGCCTGGCACGACCCACACCCCGATCGTGACCAGCTAAACTACCGTTCATGCAACTGGCCCTGCAGATCACGTTGGTCGTCTCCAGCATTCTGGTGGTGTTGCTGGTGCTGTTGCACCGCGCCAAGGGTGGCGGCCTGTCGACGCTGTTCGGTGGGGGTGTGCAGTCCAGCCTGTCCGGGTCGACGGTGGTGGAGAAGAACCTCGACCGGTTGACGCTGTTCATCGTCGGCATCTGGCTGGTGTGCATCGTCGGGATGGCGCTGCTCATCAAATACCGCTGAGCGCCCGAGACCCCGCCGCCGAGTGTGACATCCACGGCGCGACGCGCCGGTGACCCGTCGCCGGTCGCACGTTCGGGTTCCCGGCGGGCGGGCCCGGTCGTCCCCGCCGATACTTGGACCCATGGTTGAGGTATCCGACACCGCGCTGGAGCCGATCGGCGCCGTGCAGCGGACCCGAGTCGGCCGCGAAGCCACCGAGCCGATGCGCGCCGACATCCGGCTGCTGGGCGCCATGCTCGGCGACACCGTGCGCGAGCAGAACGGCGAGGCGGTGTTCGACCTCGTCGAGCGCGCCCGGGTGGAGGCCTTCCGGGTGCGGCGTTCCGAGATCGACCGCACCGAGATGTCGCGCATGTTCTCCGGCATCGACATCCGTCTGGCGATTCCGGTGATCCGCGCGTTCAGCCATTTCGCGCTGCTGGCCAACGTCGCCGAGGACATCCACCGGGAGCGGCGCCGCGCGATCCACGTCGCGGCCGGCGAGCCGCCGCAGGAAAGCACCCTGGCCGTGACCTACGCCAAGCTCGACGCCGCCGGGCTTGATTCGGCGACCGTCGCCGACGCGCTGCGCGGCGCCCTGGTCTCGCCGGTGATCACCGCCCATCCCACCGAGACCCGGCGGCGCACCGTGTTCGTCATCCACCACCGGATCACCGAGTTGATGCGGCTGCGCGCCGAGGGACGCACCGAGACCGCCGACGGCCGCGACATCGAACTCGAGTTGCGCCGTCACGTCCTCACGCTGTGGCAGACCGCGCTCATCCGGGTGTCCCGGCTGCAGATCTCCGATGAGATCGACGCGGGGTTGCGGTATTACCCGGCCGCGTTGTTCCGGGTGATCCCGCGGGTCAACGCCCAGGTCCGCGAGGCGCTGCGGGCCCGGTGGCCCGGCGCCGACCTGCTGCCGGGCCCGATGCTGCGGCCCGGCTCGTGGATCGGCGGGGACCGCGACGGAAACCCCAACGTGACGGCCGACGTCGTGCGGCTGGCCACCGGCAGCGCCGCGTGCACCGCGCTGGGGCACTACCTGGCCGAACTCACCCAGCTGGAGCAGGAGTTGTCGATGTCGGCGCGGCTGGTCGCGGTCAGCCCGGAACTGGCCGCCCTGGCCGAGGGGGGCGAGGAGCGGACCCGCGCCGACGAACCGTACCGGCGGGCGCTGCGAGTGATCCGCGGCCGGCTCACCGCGACCGCCGCGAAGATCCTCGACCGGAAACCGCAGCACCGGCTCGATCTGGGCGTGGCGCCGTACGCCACGCCGGGCGAACTGCGTGCCGACCTGGACACCGTCGACGCCTCGCTGCGCTCGCACGGCAGTGCGCTGCTGGCCGACGACCGGCTGGCGCTGTTGCGAGAAGCTGTGCACACGTTCGGCTTTCACCTGTGCGGCCTGGACATGCGGCAGAACTCCGACGTGCACGAAGAAGTGGTCGGCGAGCTGTTGGCGTGGGCCGGGGTGCACCCGGACTACGATTCGCTGCCCGAAGACGAGCGGGTCGCGTTGCTGGCGCGCGAACTGAGCACCCGCCGTCCACTCGTCGGCGATCACGCGCGACTGTCCGACCTGGCGCGCCGCGAGCTCGGCGTCGTCGCGGCGGCCGCCCACGCCGTCGAGCGCTACGGGCCGGCCGCGATACCCAACTACGTCGTCTCGATGTGCCGGTCGGTGTCCGACGTGCTCGAAGTCGCGGTCCTGCTCAAAGAGGCGGGCCTGCTGGATGCCTCCGGGCCGCAACCGTACTGCCCGGTGGCGATCTCGCCGCTGTTCGAGACGATCGACGATCTGCACAACGGTGCGGCCATCCTGCACGCGATGCTGAAGCTCCCGCTCTACCGGGCGCTGGTCACCGCCCAGGGCGACTGCCAGGAGGTGATGCTCGGCTACTCCGACTCCAACAAGGACGGCGGCTACCTGGGCGCCAACTGGGCGGTTTACCGGGCCGAGCTCGCCCTGGTAGAGGTGGCCCGCAAAATGGGCATCCGGTTGCGGCTGTTCCACGGTCGCGGCGGCACCGTCGGCCGCGGCGGCGGCCCCAGTTACCAGGCCATCCTGGCGCAGCCCCCGGGTGCGGTGAACGGTTCGCTGCGGCTCACCGAGCAGGGCGAGGTCGTCGCCGCCAAGTACGCCGAGCCGCAGCCGGCGCGACGGAACCTGGAGAGCTTGGTGGCGGCCACCCTGGAGTCGACGCTGCTGGACGTGGAGGGCCTCGGCGACGCCGCCGAGCCGGCCTACGCGGTGCTCGACGAGGTGGCCGCCCTGGCACGGCGGTGCTACACCGAATTGGTCCACAACACACCGGGTTTCGTCGAGTACTTCATGGCTTCGACCCCGGTCAGCGAGATCGGCTCACTCAACATCGGCAGCCGCCCGACCTCGCGCAGGCCCACCTCTTCGATCGCGGACCTGCGCGCCATCCCGTGGGTGCTGGCATGGAGCCAGTCGCGGGTGATGCTGCCGGGCTGGTACGGCACCGGGTGGGCGTTCGAGCAGTGGATCGCGGCGGGCCCGGAAAGCGCGGACGAGCGGGTGGAGACCCTGCGCGAGCTGTACCGGCGATGGCCGTTCTTCCGCAGCGTGCTGTCGAACATGGCTCAGGTGCTGGCCAAGAGCGACCTGGGCCTGGCGGCCCGCTACGCCGAGCTGGTGGCCGACGAATCGCTGCGGCGCCGGGTGTTCGACAAGATCGCCGAGGAGCACCGGCGGACCATCGCCATGCACAAGCTCATCACCGGCCACGACGACCTGCTCGCCGACAACCCGGCGCTGGCCCGGTCGGTGTTCAACCGTTTTCCGTATCTGGAGCCGCTGAACCACCTGCAGGTCGAGCTGCTCCGCCGTTACCGCTCGGGCGACGACGACGAGCTGGTGCAGCACGGCATCCTGTTGACGATGAACGGGCTGGCCAGCGCGCTGCGCAACAGCGGTTGACGCCCCGACTCAGCGGACCCGACTCAGCGGACCGCCTTTATCGTCACTGTGTCGAGCGTGTCATACGCCGCCGGGTGGCTTCGCATCCAATCCTCGCCGAGCACGACGACTTCTGCGCCGGCGGCCGCGATATGCCGCTCCAAGTCCCGGCCCGACGGGGACCCGAACCGGCACCACACCCGCAGCGGTGTAGCGGGTGCGGCGGTCCGCGCGGCGAACCTCTCCAGCGCCTCCGCCGCGTCGGTCATCCTGGCGATGTCGAAGACTGCGTTGGCGCCGAGTTCCAGGGGAGCCGCGTCGTTGGCGCCGTCCAGGTAGCGCACGAGCAGGATTCCGCCGGCCTGACGGCCTGCCAGCGCGTCCTGCGCCACCTGGATCATCCGCATGGTCAGGGCACTGGGGTCGTCGTCGACCACGACGAGCACGGGGTAGCTCTGTCCGGTCGCCGGTGCCGCTTCCACAGCGGCGTCGACGTCGCGCCGTACCGCGTCGTCGGGATAGATGCGGCGCAGTAGCGGTTCCGTCATCACCGTGGTGATCAGCGCCATCACCACCATCATCGTGAACATCGAATCATCGAGGACGCCGACCTGCTGTCCGACCGTCAGGATCACCAATTCGGTCAGGCCGCGGGTATTCATCGACACCGCGATGGCGGCGCTGTGCTGGAAACTCATCCGCTGAATGCGGGCACCGGCGAACGCGCCGCAGAATTTGCCGCCGACCGCCACGGCGAGAATCAGCAGCAGTTGCCAGAGCAAGCCGAGGTCCTTGAACAGCCGCAGGTTTACCCCGAAACCGACGGTGACGAAGAAAATCGGCAGCAGCAAAAGCACACTGAGCTGTTCGAGTCGCTCGATGATGTCCCGCCGCAACGCCTGCGCGCCTTTGTGCGGCATTATCGCACCGAACAGGAAGGCGCCGAAGATTTCGTGAATGCCGATCCGTTCGGTGATGAATGCGGACAGCAGCAGGCCGACCAGGATCACGGCGAGCATGTCGGGCGTGATGCGGCCGGTGCGCTTGTGCCGGCTGACCATTCGGGTGAGCAGTGGTTTCAGAACGACAACCGACGCGGCAGCGAAAACCAGGGACAACGCAATGGTGCGCGCCACCGAAAAGGCGCTGCCGCCTTTGACAACGGCGGTTACCAAGGCCAACAAGGTCCAGGCCAGAATGTCGTCGACGGCAGCCGCGGAAAGGGCTAACACACCTACCAGGGTGCGATTCATTCTGCGTTCCAACAGCATTCGGGCCAGCACCGGGAAAGCGGTGATCGACATGGCCACACCCATGAACAACGCCAGGCCCGGCAACGGTACCGCTCTG
>JAQTVU010000505.1 GCA_028706695.1 Mycobacterium sp. | reverse complement strand
GGTCGTCGACGTTGAGGATGACCACCCCGGATGCCGGAACAGATTGCGCCAGTTCGCATTTAGTGCGGGCGATCGCTTCCCGGGAACCGAACTCCCCGAGATGCGCGGTGCCGACGTTGAGGACCACGCCGATCGCCGGCGGTGCGATCCGGGCCAGCGCGGCGATGTTGCCGGGGTGGCGCGCCGACATCTCGAGCACCAGGTAGTCGGTGTCGCGGGTGGCGCGCAGCACCGTCCAGGGATGGCCCAGCTCGTTGTTGAACGACCCCGGCGGGGCGACCACCTGACCCAGCGGCTCCAGGACGGCGGCCACCAGATCTTTGGTCGAGGTCTTTCCCGACGAGCCGGTGATCCCGACGATCCTCAGCCCGCCGGCCACCAGCTCGGCGGCCATCGCCCCGGCCAGGCTGGCCAGCGCGGCCAGCACCGCCGCGCCCGAGCCGTCGGTGTCGTGCTCGAGCACCCCGGCCGTCGCGCCTGCGGGCGGGACCGTGGGCGGGACCGTGGGCGTTTGGGGGCGGACCACGACGGCGGGGACCCCCACCGGGCGGGCGGCCAGCACGGCGACCGCGCCGGCGGCCACGGCCGAGGCCGCGTGGTCGTGCCCGTCGCAGCGCGCCCCGGGCAGCGCGACGAAAAGCCCGCCGGGGCCGACGGCGCGCGAGTCGAACTCCACGGTGCCGGTGACATGCAGTCCGGCCGCGGCCTGCGGCGAGACGTCGGCCAGCGTGCCGCCGACGATGTCGGCGACCTGCGCGACGGTCAGATCGATCATCGGGGCCCCGGCGCCCGCAGCGCCTGAAGGGCCGCGGCCAGTTCGACCCGGTCGTCGAACGGGCGGGTCGCCCCGCCGCTGCGCTGTCCGGTCTCGTGGCCCTTGCCGGCGACGAGCACCACGTCGCCCGGACCCGCCCAGGCGACCGCATGCCCGATCGCCGCCCGCCGGTCGGCGATCTCGACAACCTTTGCAGCCCCGCCGGTCTCGGCCGCGCCGGCCAGGATCTCGCCACGGATCGCGGCGGGATCCTCGCCGCGCGGATTGTCGTCGGTGACCACCACCAGGTCGGCCAACTCGGCGGCGATGCGGCCCATGGGTGCCCGCTTGCCCGGGTCGCGCTCACCGCCGGCACCGAACACCACCGCCAGCCGGCGGCCCGGGCGTCGCAGCGTGGTGAGCACCGCCTGCAGCGCGCCGGGCTTGTGGGCGTAGTCGACCAGCGCCAGGAAGTCCTGGCCGCGGTCGACGTCCTCCAGCCGCCCGGGCACCCGGGTGGTCAGCAGCCCCGGCGTCGCCTGCTCCGGGGAAACCCCGATGGTATCCAGGACTGCCAATGCCACCAGGCAATTCGCGACGTTGTAGTGGCCGGGCAGCCGGATGCCGACCCGGTGGTGCACGCCGGCCGGGTCGACGACGGTGAACTGCTGTCCGCCGGCGCTCAGTTGCACGACGTCGGTGGCGCGCCAGGCGGCGGCGTGCCCGGCCGCGCTGACCGTGATCGGCGCGCCGGCCCGCGCGGCCATCACGCGCCCACCCTCGTCGTCGACGCACACCACCGCGGTGCGCGCGCGCAGCGGCGAGGACGGGTCGAACAGCAGCGCCTTGGCCTCGAAGTAGTCGGCCATGGTCGGGTGGAAGTCGAGGTGGTCGCGCGACAGGTTGGTGAAGCCGGCCACCGCGAAGCGGGTGCCGGCCACCCGGCCGAGCGTCAACGCGTGACTGGACACCTCCATGACGACGGTGTCCACGCCGCGTTGGGACATCGTCGCGAGCATCGCCTGCAGGGCGGGGGCCTCCGGAGTCGTCAGCGCGCTGGGGATGTCGGCGCCGTCGACGCGGACGCCGACGGTGCCGATCAGTCCGGCCACGCGCCCGGCGGCGCGCAGGCCGGACTCGACCAGATAGGTCGTGGTGGTCTTGCCGGACGTTCCGGTGATCCCGACGACCGTCACCCGTTCGGACGGGTGGCCGTACACCGTGGCGGCCAGGCCGCCCAGCACGCTGCGGGGTGCCGGATGCACCACGATCGGCACGCCGGGTGCCCGGCCGGCCAGCTCGGCCGTTCCGGCGGCGTCGGTGAGCACGGCCACCGCCCCGCGTGCGGTCGCCTCGGCCACGTACCGGGCGCCGTGTGTGGCGGCACCGGGCAGCGCGGCGAACAGGTCGCCGGGCACCACGTCCTGGGCGCGCAGCGTCACCCCGGTGACCGCGACGTCGGGGACCGCCGGCACGCCGGCGGGCACGGCGCCGACCCGTGCCGCCAGCACGGGCAGCGGCACGCCGACGACGGCGGCGGGGCGCAGTCCGATGGGCACCGACACCAGACACCACCTCCGTCAGCCATGATCGGCCTTGACACCCTACCCAGACGGCTGGCCATGAGGTGTCGCGCACCGGCGGGCGCGGCGCGGTCGGGGCTCAGGTGGCCTGCAGGGTCAACGGCGGCCCCGGGTCCGGTGACAGCGGCACGTTCTCCCGCTGCATGAGCCAGCCCGCGATGCTGTGGAACAACGGTGCCGCCGAGTGACCCGGCGTGCCGTCGGCGTTGCGGTCCGGGTTGTCCATCATGATGCCGATGACGTAGCGCGGGTTGTCGACCGTGGCCATCCCGGCGAAGGTGATCCAGTAGACGTCGTCGAAATAGCAGCCGCAGGCCGGGTTGATCTGCTGCGCGGTGCCCGTCTTACCCGCCATCTGATAGCCCGGCACCGCGGCGGCGGGCCCGGTGCCCTGCTGGTAGCCCATCGGGTCGCTCTGCACCACGGCGCGCAACATGTTGCGCACGGTTTGCGCCGTCTGCGCCGAGACGACCCGCACGCCTTCGGGACGCGGGTCTTCGGTGCGGGTGCCGTCGGGCGCGATGGTCGCCTTGATGATCCGCGGCGGTATCCGCACCCCATCGTTGGCGATCGCCTGATACATGCCCGCCATCTGCAGCAGGGTCATCGAAAGACCCTGGCCGATAGGCAGATTGGAGAAAGTGCTGCCCGACCACTGGTCGATGGGCGGGACCAGGCCGGCGCTTTCACCGGGTAGGCG
>JAQTVU010000504.1 GCA_028706695.1 Mycobacterium sp. | reverse complement strand
GGAGAATATGACCTCGGCGTAGGTTAGCTGGTACAACGAGCCGAGGCTCATGCACCGTCTGGGCCGCATCCCACCGGCCGAAGCCGAGGCCGCCTACTACGCTCGACTCCAGGCCGGAGAGCACACCGGTCACACGTAACGAGGTGTGCATGAAATCGGGGATGCTTCAAACCGCACCAAAGCGCGATAGGGCACCTCACACCCTTGACGGGCCAACAGCTCCTGAATCTTCATCGCAGTCAACGGCTTTCGATCACCGCCACCGGCAACCCAGGCCGTTATCTGCTCCTCAAATTCCCCCAGCCGTTCCCACGACAGGCCGTGCCCGTTCGGATGGTCCGGGCGCACCGACTCGACCACCGCGCCGATCAACTCATCGGTCAACGCCTGCGCGCCACAACCACGTGACAACCCCGCCTCCTCGGCGGCGCTCACATATCGGCGCACCGTCTTGCGGTCCACGCCCACATGCGCGGCGATAGTGCGCAGCCCCGACCTGGGCAACCCCACCACCAGACCCAGCCACAACCGCAGCACCTCTTTGATCTCTTCCACAGCAACCTCCCGGTAGCCCATGTACGCCCCATCCCTTCCGTAACCGATGTCACGGCCGAGCCAACGCACAAACGAAGGGACCACCGGCGCAACACGCCGGTGGTCCCATAACTGGCAATCCAGGTGGTCCCATACTCCTGGCAAAAAATCAGCTCACAGTGGCCCCTTCACCCCGGCAGATGACATGCTGGTTAGGTTGGCGTTGACCGGGTTCCGTTGAGTTCTGTAAGACCTGAGCACACCGACAAAAAATATGTCGGCAATGGTTGACATGTCGGGAATTGCCGACGTAATATCCTGGCATGTCCGAAGACGTCTTCATGGCTATGGCCAGCCCCTCTCGGCGACGACTACTGGAGCTGTTGGCAGACGGCCCAAGGACAGCCGGCGACCTCGCAGCTCAATTCGACCTGAGTCGTCCTGCGGTCGCCGAACACCTGCAAGTCCTACGCCGTGCAGCGCTCGTCCGAGACGAACCGGTCGGTCGCCAACGTCTCTATCACCTCGAAGCTGCCCCTTTAGAACAGGTCAAGGCGTGGCTGCATCCGTTCGAGCGATTCTGGCGCGAACGTCTGCGCAGCATGGCTGACCTCTTGGAGAACGAGGAGAATTCTCGATGACTTACGCCCGCACCGGAACCATCACCGTCGATCAATACATCGATGCCCCGCCGATGAAGGTCTGGCGCGCCCTGACCAACCCCGAGCTGCACGAGAAGTGGTGGGCGCCCGGCGACATCGCCGAGCACGTCGGCCACGAGTTCCACCTGCAGATGCCCGGATACGGGTCCATCCCTTGCAAGGTTGTGGAGTCCGAGCCTCATGAACGTTTCGTCTACACGTTCAACGACGTCTGGACGTTGACCTGGCGACTGCTCGCCGAGGGGCACGGGACACGCCTTCTGCTCGAGCACTCCGGATTCGACCTTGACCACAAGCGCGACCACGATGCGTGCGAACGCATGGGCCCAGGATGGCGTGACACAGTTCTGCCCAGGCTTGCCAAATTCGCCCCGGAGATCGACTAATCCACGCCTCTAATCCGACGGCGCAGCCGCATTGACCGCTGTGGTGAGGGGCAGCGCTACCAGCGCGAGACTCTCCGCACGCCCCAGTAGCGGTTCTGTCCGCCGACACGACTCTTCCAACCAAGGCATTCAAACCGTTGGAGTTCCGACGTCGCCATTTGACGGCCACCGCATGCGAAGATCCGACGAGTGTCCAAACGGTGTCCAAAGCACCGGTTGACCGTCGCCGGAAACCCGCATATCGGCCGTCTAGCTGCGCTGATGCGCTGTGATGATGTTGTGTCCGAGGGGGGACTTGAACCCCCACGCCCATTAGTAGGGCACTAGCACCTCAAGCTAGCGCGTCTGCCATTCCGCCACTCGGACCAGACCAACCGCATGGGTTGGCAGCTAAGGCTATCGAATCGGCCCGCGTGTGCCCAATCCGCCCGGCCGACGATGCACCGGGTCGCGGGCCGAGCCCGGCGACCGCGGCAATCGCCGGAAGCAATGGTAGGAAGGGTGGTTGTGACCACTGAGGGCGGGGCGACCGGGGTTCATACCGATGCCGCCGACGATGTCGTGGCGGTTGTCAGCAGGTTGATCCGCTTCGATACCACCAACACCGGCGATCCGGAGACGACGCAGGGCGAGGCCGAATGCGCGCAGTGGGTCGCCCAGCGGCTCGCGGAGGCCGGTTACCGGCCCGAATACGTCGAATCCGGCGCGCCCGGACGGGGCAACGTGTTCGCCCGGCTGCAAGGCGCCGACGGCTCCCGGGGTGCATTACTCATCCACCGGCACCTTGAAGTGGTGCCGGCCGAGCCGGCCGAATGGAGCGTGCACCCATTTTCCGGAGCCGTGGAAGACGGCTACGTCTGGGGCCGCGGCGCGGTCGACATGAAAAACATGGTCGGCATGATGATCGTGGTCGCCCGGCAGTTGAAGCGGGCGGGCATCGTGCCGCCGCGCGACCTCGTGTTCGCCTTCCTCGCCGACGAAGAGCACGGCGGGAGCTACGGGGCGCGATGGCTGGTCGAAAATCGTCCCGACCTGTTCGACGGTGTCACCGAGGCGGTCGGCGAAGTGGGCGGGTTCTCCTTGACCGTGCCACGCCCTGACGGCGGTGAGCGCCGGCTCTACCTCGTCGAGACGGCCGAAAAGGGCTTGTCGTGGATGAGGCTGACCGCCCGGGGCCCGGCCGGGCACGGATCGATGATGCACGAGCAGAATGCCGTCACCGCCGTCGCCGAGGCGGTCGCGCGGCTGGGCCGACACCGATTCCCGCTGGTGGTGACGGACGCGGTCGCCCAGTTCCTGGCCGCCGTCGGAGAGGAGACCGGCCTGACGTTCGACACCGCGTCGCCCGATCTGGAGGGGGCGATCGACAAGCTCGGCCCAATGGCCCGGATGTTGAACGCGGTGCTGCGCGATACTGCCAACCCGACGATGCTCAAGGCCGGCTACAAGGCCAACGTCA
>JAQTVU010000503.1 GCA_028706695.1 Mycobacterium sp. | reverse complement strand
GGCATCGGCCCAGCGACCGGCGGCGCGGCCTCGGCGGCCAGCTCGCCGCCGGTCTCCTCGCACGCGGCACCGAACTGCCGCAGACCGGAGGCCAGCACCTTCAGCCGGCCACCCGGCGCGTCAGCTGGCATGGGTGTGATCGTAGCCAACCAAAGCCGACAGCCCAATCCACACACGAAGCCACCGAGAAGCCGCACTCGGGCATAAATTTCCGTTCGCGTTCCTGAATGATGCCGGCTGCGCATGTTGGTGGCCACGACAAACTGTCCAGTGAAGGCCATATAGCTGTAATTGCCCGCTGGCGGTCACGAAGACCGCCCTTGTCCCCGCGCGCCTGCACGGCGTGTGGCCCCCATCCTCGAGTGCGCTGAATGGCGTCACCCTTTGTTCAGTTCCCGAGGAGGTATGAGCGAATGCGCCGAGGGGATCGCCGAGGAATCATGGAAATTCTGGAAGCCTCTTTGACGGGTTCGTTGAGCGATGCCGTGGAGCTGGTGGGTCGAGTGTTCGCGTAGCAACGTGCACGCCGATGTGGCCCACGACAAGTCGGTCGCATTGGGGTATGCCGGTTCAAAGGCACGATCCGGCGGGCGGGCACCGAGGTCAAGACGGCGTATCGGCCGGGCGTCGGCGGGTGCGTCGGCCGTGGGTCCCGGGGCCGGGAGGTGGTTTCATGATCACTTCGGTGCCGGTCGGCGCGTGACTGGTCGTGAATTGCGGTGTGTCACACAGTTTTTTTGCACGTGGCCGGCATGGCGCCGGTCTAGGGTGGTGCTGGCGCTGCCGGATCGCACGCCGCTGTCGGCGATGGCCGTGGTCGATACGACACTGCGCGGTTTGGCGGGTGCCCACGCACGGTGACAGAGGGCCTGGGTCACGCACCCGCTGCTGACGCCCCGCGTGTCTTGCTTCCAGGGACGGGAATGCAAGATGGACGGTATGGAATTCCAGCTGCGCCGAGACGACGACACGTGGGACCTGGCCACCGGTGTGGGAGCGACCGCGACCATGGTGGCCGCTGCCCGCGCCGTTGCCGGCAATACCGAGGATCCCCTCATCTGCGATCCGTTCGCCGAACCGCTGGTGCGGGCCGTGGGAATTGACTTTTTCACCCGGTGGGCCGGGGGCGAGCTCGACCTCGCCGACGACGACGCCGCCCGGCGGGTGCTGCAGTGGTTTGTCGACCTCATGGCCGTTCGCACCCGGTACTTCGACGAGTTTTTGCTCACCGCGACAGCGGCGGGAATCCGTCAGGCGGTGATTTTGGCATCCGGTTTGGACGCGCGCAGCTACCGACTGGCCTGGCCGCCGGGGACTACGGTGTTTGAGATCGACCAGCCGCAAGTCATCGAGTTCAAGACGGCCGCCCTCGCGCAGCTCAACGCGCAACCGACGGCCAACCTGCAAATGGTGCCCATCGATCTGCGGCAGGACTGGCCCGTCGCGCTGCGTCGAGCAGGCTTCGAACCGGGCCGGCCGGCCGCGTGGATCGCCGAAGGCCTGCTTCCTTTTTTGCCGCCAGACGCCCAGGATCGGTTGTTCGACGACATCACCGCGCTGAGTGCCGTCGGCGCGCGCCTGGCCACGGAGAACTTCGTTCCGCTGACCCGCGAGGCGCTGCAGCCGGTCCTGCACCGGTGGGGCGATGACGGGTTCAACATCGTGCCCTCCGAGCTGGTCTATGACGGCGAACGCAACGACGTCGCACCGTACCTGGACGACCGCGGCTGGCAGACGGTTTCGACACAGTTGGGTCAATTGCTCACGGACAACGGGCTAGCCCCGCGGCAAGACCCGTCACCGCTCGCCGACAGCCGCTACTACACCTCGATCCGGTCCGCCAGGAGTGCATGAGGATGCCTAGGACCGATGACGACAGTTGGGACATCACCGAAAGTGTGGGTGCCACGGCGCTGCAAGTCGCCGCGGCGCGGGCGGTGGAGACCGAGAGTGAAAACCCGCTGATCAGTGACCGGTTCGCGCGGATGTTTCTGGATGCCGCCGGCCCAGGCGTCTGGAGCCTGTTTGCCGACCCGGCGTTGCCCGACGACGTCGACCCCGAGGTGCGGACGTTGGTACGGGCGATGGTGGATTTCATGGCGGTGCGGACGGTGTTCTTCGACGAGTTCTTCCTGGCCGCCGCCGAGGCCCGGATCCGGCAGATGGTGATCTTGGCATCCGGTCTGGACGCGCGGGTCTTTCGGCTGCGGTGGCCGGATGGCGTCACCGTCTACGAAGTCGATCAGCCGAAGGTGCTGGATTTCAAGGCTTCCGTCCTGCGGCGGCACGGTGCGCGCCCGATGACGAAGCTGGTCTCCGTGCCGGTGGATCTGCGCCAGGATTGGCCGCGGGCGCTGCGCGACGCCGGATTCGACCCGGGGGTACCGACGGGCTGGTCGGCTGAGGGCTTGCTTCGTTATCTACCGGCAGCAGCTCAGGATTCGTTGTTCGAACGCATCCACGCCCTCAGCGCCGCCGGCAGCCGGCTGGCCGCCAACGCGGTCGGTGCCGAGGCTTTGGATCCCGAGCGGCTGGCGCGCCAACAGCAACAGATGCAGCGCCTGCGCTCGGCGGCCACCCGGCTGGCCGGTGCCAACGTGGTCGACGTCGGTGAACTGTGGTACCCGGAGCAGCGCGCCGACGTTGGCACCTGGCTCAACCAACACGGGTGGGATGCGTCGACAGAGACGTTGCAACAATGGCTGGCCCGCTATGGGCGCGGCGAAATGGCCGCGGATCTCATGCCGAATCGGTTCGTTTCCGCGCGGCGAACGCTCGGCGAATAAGGCGCCCTCCGAGACGACGGGACCGCGTCAGGCGGGAAGCCGAACGTCACGACGCAATCTCCGCAGCCTTCTCATCAGCCTCCGGATCCGATGCCGGCGATGACTTCGTCGATGGTTTCCGCGAGTTCTCTAGATGAGTGATTCCAAGGGGTCAGTGGTTGTAGGCGGTCAGTGATCGCTTGATGGTGGTGCCGAGGTGGTCGTTGTGCCAGATGGCGGCGGTCAGGGCGAGGATGCGCTGAGCGACGCGCGCGCA
>JAQTVU010000502.1 GCA_028706695.1 Mycobacterium sp. | reverse complement strand
ATCGAGCCCGGCTGTCTGCAGGTCGGGTTGGCTCAAACCTCCACCTTCCACGACGTAGGAAGAGTGAAGGGATAGACATATGAGCACTACCGCCGGGCTTCAAGCCACGGTATCCGTCGAGATCGGGGGCACCGAGCTCCTGTTCGAGACGGGCAAGCTCGCCAAGCAGGCCGACGGCGCAGTCGTCGTCCGGTCGGGCGACACGATGATCCTCGCAACAGCCGTCGGCCGCGCGGAAGCACGTCCGGATGCGGACTTCTTCCCGCTGACGGTCGACGTCGAGGAGCGCATGTATGCGGCCGGCCGCATCCCCGGGTCGTTTTTCCGGCGCGAGGGGCGGCCCTCCACCGACGCGATCCTGACCTGCCGGCTCATCGACCGCCCGCTACGCCCGTCGTTCTTCGACGGCCTCCGTAACGAGGTCCAGGTCGTGGTGACGATCCTGAGCCTAGATCCCAACGACCTCTATGACGTGCTGGCGATCAACGCCGCGTCGGCCTCCACGCAGCTGGGCGGCCTGCCGTTCTCCGGACCCATCGGAGCTGTGCGGGTCGCGCTCCTCGACGGGACCTGGGTCGCCTTCCCCACGGTCGAGCAGACCGAACGGGCCGTGTTCGACATGGTGGTGGCCGGCCGGATCGTCGGCGAACACGACGGCAACCCGGATGTGGCCATCATGATGGTCGAGGCCGAGGCCACCGAGAACGTCATCGAACTCGTCCACGGCGGCGCCCCGGCGCCCACGGAAGCCGTTGTGGCCGAAGGCCTCGAGGCGGCCAAGCCGTTCATCGCCGTCCTGTGCAGGGCTCAGCAGGAACTCGCCGACGCCGCGGTCAAGCCCGTCAACGAGTATCCCGTCTTCCCCGAATACGGCGACGATGTGTACTCCTCGGTGTCCTCGGAGGCCACCGAGGAGCTGGCCGCGGCTTTGACCATCAGCGGCAAGGCGGAACGCAACGACCGCACCGACGAGATCAAGGCGCAGGTCCTCGAGCGGCTCGCCGATACCTACCCGGGCCGGGAGAAGGAGATCGGCGCGGCGTTCCGCGCGCTGACCAAGAAGCTGGTGCGGCAGCGAATCTTGACTGACCACTTCCGCATCGACGGCCGGGGCATCACCGACATCCGTGCGCTCTCGGCCGAGGTGGCCGTGGTGCCGCGCGCGCACGGCAGTGCGTTGTTCGAGCGGGGCGAAACTCAGATCCTGGGTGTGACCACCCTCGACATGGTCAAGATGGCTCAGCAGATCGACTCGCTGGGGCCCGAGACTTCCAAGCGCTACATGCACCACTACAACTTCCCGCCGTTCTCGACGGGGGAGACGGGCCGGGTCGGCTCGCCCAAGCGGCGCGAGATCGGCCACGGCGCGCTGGCCGAGCGGGCGCTGATCCCGGTGCTGCCCAGCGTCGAGGAGTTCCCGTACGCCATCCGCCAGGTGTCGGAGGCGTTGGGCTCCAACGGGTCGACGTCGATGGGTTCCGTATGTGCTTCCACCCTGGCCCTGCTCAACGCCGGGGTGCCGCTGAAGGCGCCGGTGGCCGGGATCGCGATGGGTCTGGTCTCCGACGACGTGGAGGTTGACGGCCGCACCGAGCGCCGCTTCGTCACCCTCACCGACATCCTGGGCGCCGAGGACGCCTTCGGCGACATGGATTTCAAGTGCGCCGGCACCAAGGATTTCGTCACCGCCTTGCAGCTGGACACCAAGCTCGACGGGATCCCTTCCAAGGTGCTCGCCGGTGCGCTCGAACAGGCCAGGGACGCGCGGCTGACCATCCTAGAAGTCATGGCCGAGGCGATCGACCGGCCCGACGAGATGAGCCCGTACGCCCCGCGGGTGACCACCATCAAGGTTCCGGTGGACAAGATCGGTGAGGTCATCGGCCCCAAGGGCAAGGTCATCAATGCCATTACCGAGGAGACCGGCGCGCAGATATCCATCGAGGACGACGGCACCGTGTTCATCGGTGCCACCGACGGCCCGTCAGCGCAGGCCGCGATTGACAAGATCAACGCCATCGCCAACCCGCAGCTGCCCACGGTCGGCGAACGGTTCCTCGGGACCGTCGTCAAAACAACCGATTTCGGTGCGTTCGTCTCGCTGCTGCCCGGACGTGACGGGTTGGTGCACATCTCCAAGCTCGGCAAGGGTAAGCGCGTCGCCAAGGTCGAAGACGTGGTGAACGTCGGCGACAAGCTGCGCGTCGAGATCGCCGACATCGACAAGCGAGGCAAGATCTCCTTGGTTTTGGCGGACGACGAGGCAAACGCGGCCGCCGTCGCCGCCGCACCCGCACCGGCCGATGCCGCGACGACGAGCAGCTGATACCGCGGTGGCGCTGCGGCGAGGCAAGCACAGCGCCGAGGCGAACGCCGAACACGAGACCGTCCAACGCACCGTGCTGCCGGGCGGCCTGCGGGTGCTCACCGAGTACCTGCCCGCGGTGCGCTCCGCGTCGGTCGGGGTCTGGGTGGGCGTCGGATCGCGCGACGAGGGTGCCACCGTGGCCGGGGCGGCCCACTTTCTGGAGCACCTGCTGTTCAAGTCGACCCCTACCCGAACCGCCGTCGACATCGCGCAGGCGATGGATGCCGTCGGGGGAGAACTGAACGCGTTCACCGCCAAGGAACATACCTGCTACTACGCGCACGTGCTGGATTCCGATCTGGAGCTGGCCGTCGACCTGGTTGCCGACGTGGTGCTCAACGGGCGGTGCGCGGCCGAGGACGTCGAGCTGGAACGCGACGTGGTGCTCGAGGAGATCGCCATGCGCGACGACGACCCCGAGGACGCGCTGGGCGACATGTTCGCCTCGGCGCTATTCGGCGACCACCCGGTGGGCCGCCCGGTGATCGGCACCGCGGGGTCGGTGTCGGCGATGACCCGGGCCCAGCTGCGCTCCTTCCATGTGCGGCGCTACACGCCCGAGCGGATGGTGGTGGCGGTGGCCGGCAACGTCCACCACGATCACGTGGTCGCTCTCGTGCGCGAGCACTTCGGGGCGCACCTGATCCACGGGCGCCAACCCCTCCACCCGCGCAAGGGC
>JAQTVU010000501.1 GCA_028706695.1 Mycobacterium sp. | reverse complement strand
CGCGTCGGGCAGATACCGCAGCGTCTGGGCCAGCTCCAGGGCGGTCTGCTTGGAGGACCGCATCAAAAAGATCGGCACCTGGCAGGCGACGAGGTAACCGGCCGCCGCCAGCCATACCGCACCGATGCGCTGCTTGCGGAGCAGCGACAGCGTGAGCACCGCGGCCAGCACCAGCCAGCCCAGCGCCATCGCCGGCGCCGGGGGCGTGGCCCACGGGGAGGCCGGCGCCCACCGGCCCCAGTGCCACGGCCCCCCGGCCAGCCCGGGCACCACGCCGTGGGTGATGGAACGCACCAGCAGGTTCCACGTCATCGCCAGGTCGAAGCTCCACCGGCGCTGGTTGACCACGGCCAGGTAGACGGCCGCCCAGCCGACCGTCAAGATCAGCGAGGCCACCCACAACCGCAGGCCGGCCCGCCATACCGTCAGCGCGGCCGCGCGATCGCCCCGGACGTGGCGCAGCAGCGCGGCCACGGCGAAGGCGACGAACGGGATCACCGCGGCCTTCTCGAAGAACAGCAGCGCGGCGAGATACACCAGCGCGCCGGTCACCGCGTAGCGCTGGTTGCCGGTGCGCACCAGCAGGACCGCGTCGGCGCAGACCCAGGACAGCGCCGCCAGCATCGGCAGCGAGTTCAGCGCGGCCGCCCACCACGCGAACGCGGGCACCGCCAGCGGGCTGAACAACGCAAACGACAACGGAATGAGCAGTACCCGGCGCCAGCCCAGGATCACGTGCAGGGCCCGCAACAGCGCCAGCGAGGCCAGCAGCTGCAGCAGCACCAGGCTGATCGCCGGGCCGGCCCAGTCCAGCGGCGCGGCCCGGATGATGAGGCCGGCGAGCAGGAAGGCGGCCGGCATCAAGTGACCGTCGTGGTCGTCGAACAGATACGACGGCGACAACAGGCCCTCGGTGCCGGCCTTCCCGACGAGAATCAGGTCGTCCCAGTAGAAGTAGCCGCCGAAGGCCAGCACCGCGCGTATCCCCAGCTGCACCGCGACCAGCGCGACGGCGGCCACGGCCACGCCGGGCATGCGGGCCGCCGGCGCGGCCCGCCGGTATGGTGGGCCGGTGCGTGCACTGGTCACCGGGGCAGCCGGATTCATCGGTTCGACGCTAGTCGACCGCCTGCTGGCCGACGGTCACGCGGTGATGGGGCTGGACAACTTCGCCAGCGGCCGCGCGGACAATATCGCGCACCTGGCCGACAACCCGGCGCACGTCTTCGTCGAGGCGGACATCGTCACGGCGGACCTGCGGGCCATCCTGGCCGAGCATCGGCCCGAGGTGGTGTTTCACCTGGCGGCGCAGATCGACGTGCGGCGCTCGGTGGCGGATCCGCAGTTCGACGCGTCGGTCAACGTCATCGGGACGGTGCGCCTGGCCGAGGCGGCGCGCCGCACCGGTGTCCGCAAGATCGTGCACACCTCGTCGGGCGGATCCATCTACGGCGTCCCGGCCCGCTACCCGACCCCCGAGACGCTGCCCACCGATCCGGTGTCGCCGTATGCCGCCGGCAAGGTGGCGGGCGAGATTTACCTGAACACCTTTCGGCACCTGTACGGGCTGGACTGCTCCCACATCGCGCCGGCCAACGTCTACGGCCCGCGCCAGGATCCGCACGGCGAGGCCGGCGTGGTGGCGATCTTCGCCCAGGCGCTGCTGGCCGGCAAGCCCACCAAGGTGTTCGGCGACGGCTCCAACACCCGCGACTACGTGTTCGTCGACGACGTGGTCGAGGCCTTCGTCAAGGCCTCCGGCGCGGCGGGCGGCGGGCGGCGGTTCAACGTCGGCACCGGGATCGAGACCTCCGACCGGCAGTTGCACACCGCGGTGGCGGCCGCCGCCGGGGCGCCCGACGACCCGCAGTTTCACCCGGCGCGCCTGGGCGACCTCAAGCGGTCCTGCCTGGACATCGGCCTGGCCGGGCGGGTCCTGGGCTGGCGCCCGAGGGTCCGGCTGGACGAGGGCGTGCGCCGCACCGTGGACTACTTCCGGCGCGCCCAGCGCTGACCCGCGCGGGTTATCTGTTCGACGACGGTTCGGGGGCCTGGGCGCCCTCCAGCGCGATCGCCCGGGCCAGTCGCGCGTAGCGCAGCTCCAGGTCCTTGAACCGCACGTAGGTGCTCAACGTGGTGAAGCTGAACGCCATGATCAGCGCGTAGAGCATCAGGTCGGTGCCGCGGCGCACCCCGAACCAGTGCGCGACCACCGTGGTGTCGTCGGGCCGCAGCACGGCATAGATGCCAGCCAGCACGAACCCGATGTATCCGACCTTGACCCAGGCCCGCGACCGCGCGCTGCGGCGGGATCGCAGCAGGTAGACCAGCAGCGCGACGATCGATCCGATCAGCAGCACCTGAATCCAGTTCATCTTGCGGTCCCCCTCACCTCGGGATCCTTCCTCGCAGGAAGCCGTCGAAGACGATGTTGACGCCGTTGAGCAACGGCTGCCCCTTGGACTTGGAGTACTCGGTGTAGAGCACCTCGACGGGGTACTCGGTCACCCGCCAGCCGTTTTGCGCGATCAGGATGACGAATTCGTTGGCGTGGCTCATGCCGCTCATGGTGAGGTCGAGCGCGTCGGCGACCTTCTTGTCGAACACCCGCAGGCCGTTGTTGGTGTCCGTCAGGCCCAGCCGGCGACCGCGCCGGCTCAGCCGCGCCGCGGTCTGCAACACGAGACGCTTCAGCAGCGGCGGCCGGCTGCCCTGCGGGCCGCCGAATCGGGTCCCGATGACGATGTCGACGTCGCCGGCGCCCAGCCGGTCGACCATCGCGGCCACGTCCTTGACGCGGTGCTGCCCGTCGGCGTCGAAGGTGGCGAAGACCCGCGCCCCGGGCTGCCTGCGGGCGTATTCGACGCCGGTCTGGATGGCCGCTCCCTGACCCAGGTTGACCGGGTGCCGCACCAGGTGCGCCCCGGCCCGCCTGGCGATCTCGCCGGTGCCGTCGCAACTGCCGTCGTTCACGCAGACGACGTGCTCGAACACCGCACGCAGGTCGGCGACAACCTCGCCGATGACGGGGGCCTCGTTGAAGGCCGG
>JAQTVU010000500.1 GCA_028706695.1 Mycobacterium sp. | reverse complement strand
CGTCGACCAATGGCGCGACGAACTCGAGCGCAAGTTCGGGTTGCCGACCGCGATCGCCCAATCCGGGTCGACACCTGCCCGGCAAACCGGGATGGATCGGCCGGTGATTATCGCATCGCTTGCCGCCGCCCGCCGCGATCCATTGCTGGGTCGGCTGACCGGCACCGACTGGGACCTGGTGATCTTCGACGAGGCGCACCGGCTCCGCAGTCCCCGAAGCGCGTCGGGCAGGCTCGCGCGCAGGCTTCGCACCCGTTATCTGCTGATGCTGACCGCAACTCCGGTGGAGAACAAGTTGTCGGACCTGTACCAGCTGGTCAGTCTCGTCGCGCCCGGACTGCTCGGCACACCCGCCCAGTTCCGCGCCAAACATGGTGCGGCGTCGCTCGAGTCGAAACCGCGCAATCTCGACGAGTTGCGTGCGCGCACGCGAGAGGTGATGGTCAGACATCGCCGCAGCGAGGTCGCGGTGATGCTGCCGCCTCGCCTGGCCGAGACGACCTTGGTGGCGCCCGGCATCGAGGAGGCCGCCCTCTACGCCGACGTCGTCCGGCGCGTCCGGGCGGCGGCGACTGGGTCGGGACGCAGCCGGTTGGCCCTGCGCGGGCTGACCCGGCTGGCCGGCTCCAGCCCCGCGTCCGCCGCGCCGACGCTGGCGAAACTCGACTGGGACGACCTCGCCGAACGCGCCCGTGCCATCCCGGAGCCGGACAAGGTGCGTGTGCTGGTCGAACTCCTTCGACGCCACGTCAGCAGAGGTGAAAAGGTGTTGGTGTTCACCGGGTTTCGGCAGACGCTGGATGTGCTCGTCGGCGCGGTCGACCGCGCCGGGCTGTCGTCGGCGGTGTATCACGGCAGCCTCACACGGGCACAGAAGGAGGCGGCGATCGCGACGTTCGATGCCGACACGCCGGTCCTGCTCTCGACCGAGTCGGCGGGTGAGGGTCGTAACCTCCAGTTCTGCCATGTGATGGTGAACTTCGATCTGCCGTGGAACCCGATGCAGATCGAGCAGCGACTCGGCCGGCTGCACCGGGTCGGGCAGGAGCACGACGTGACACTGACCAACCTGGTCTGCCGGGGCACCATCGAACAACGGGTCATGCACGTGCTCGAGGCGAAGATCAATCTGTTCGAACTGGTCGTAGGCGAACTTGACATGATCCTCGGGCGGGTCGATGACGAATTCGATTTCGAGACCGAGGTTTTCGATGCGTTCGTCGACGCCGTCGACGACGACGAGTTCGAGCGCCGTCTCGACGCCTTGGGCACCGCGCTCGCCGAGGCCAGGCGCGGCTATCTGAAAAGCCGGGAAGGCGTCGACCTGTTGGTGGGTGAGCCGGCGTGACGAGCACCGATGTGGGGTTGGGCTTTTGGCTGCGGTATGTCGAGGCCAGCGGCGGGCTGACCGAGTTCGGCGGCGATACGGCGCTGGTGATGCTCCCGCCGGCGCTGCAGACGACGCTGGAGCTGCCGGAGGAGCTGCAAGTCACTGCCGATCCCGATGTCGCTCGTGAGGACGGTGCGACGTTGCTGTCGGCCGGGCATCCCGCGCTTAGTCGGTGCGCCGACGAGGTGCTGGGGGCTGGTGACGTCGCCGTGCTTTCCGTCCCGGTGCCCGCCACGACGCCACCGGCGGCCGAGCAGTTACAGGTGGCGGCGCGCGATCAGTTCACTGTCGAGCACGGACGCGTCGACGCCAGCGGCGCACCAACACGGTCGGTGCACGCTATTCTGCGTGTCGGGGCGCTGGTCGACTACACGCTGTCAAGCGACGATCACTACCAGGAATGCGCGGAATGCTGGATGGATGTGCCAGCGCAACGCCAGCTCTCCACCCAAGTCAGCACGAAGCTTGCCGGCCTGTCGACGGTGCCGAAAGATGGCGGGCCGTTGCTCACCGGCTTGAGCGCGGCGATTCGATGTGCGGACTGGGTCATCAGACAGTGCGCCGAGCGGCGGCGATCCGAACTCGGAGACGACGTCGGCAAGGCGCGCGACGCGGAACTCGACCGCATCGAGGCGTACTACCGGGATGCGCTGGCCACGCTCGAGCGCCGGCGCGCGCAAGCACCCGCCGACCGGCGTGAGCTGCTGGGCGCACGCGCCGAAAGTGTACGAAACGAGCGTGCCCGGCGGATCGAGGAGAGCCGGCAGAAATACCAGGCGTCCCAGGCGATCCGGCCCTATCGGCTGCACCTCTACGAGGTGCCGGTATGGCGGTTGCCGGTCGACGTCCGCCGCGGCGACCGCCGTTACCCGCTCACACTCGATTGGCTCATCCCGCTGAGCCGTTTCGCCGACGTCGCCTGTCCACACTGCGGTGCCGCTGAACGACTCGTCGCCACCAAGACGAGGCTCGGCTGCGCCGACTGCGTTCCCGTTCCCCGGCCCACGGTTCGGCCCGCACCCGAGTCCACCAGACCGCCGGCAAAGCCGGCTGCGAAGACGAAACAGGACGTCACACCACCGCCTACACCGAGGCCTACACCCGGGCCGCACCGGCCGGTGGAGCGCGCCGATTCCCGCCCGAGGCCGGCCACGCTCGCGAATCTCGGCGACAAACTGACCCGAAAGATGTGGGACGCGGTGGTCCGCAACGACCGGCGGCTGGCGCGTATCTATGCGCCCGATTCGCCTGCGGCGGCGTCGATCCGGCTGTACGGCCCGTCGGGCGCCGCCTGGGCCATCGGCCTGCCGCCGGACGACGCCGTTGTCGCCTTCACCACACAGACGACAACGGCGTCGTCCGGTGTCCGCCATGCGTCCCTGGGCTACGTGGAGACCGCCGCGGGGCATCGGTTACCCTTCCTGCTCCGTTGGCAGGCGGTGGCGAGCGCTGGACAGATCGACGAGGTCCTGCCCTACGACTGGCCCTTGGAGTCGGCGCGCTTATGCCGATGGGTGAACGGACCCGGCCGGACGGGTGTGCAGGCGCCGCCGCGACCCCGAGTCCCGCTCGGCCCGGTCGGCGAATCGCTGTGGCGCAGCGTTATCCCCATCTTTGGCCGACCCGCCGTTCTGCGTTGCCTCGCGGCGCTGTGGCGGC
>JAQTVU010000499.1 GCA_028706695.1 Mycobacterium sp. | reverse complement strand
GCCGCAATCGTCAGCAGCGGCCCGCGCGTGGCGTAGAACTGTCCGGCCCGGATGGCCCGGCAGATGTCGTCCTGCGTTGCCGCGTTGGCGTAGACCATGTTCCACAGGCGGCCAAGCGCGGAGGCCTGATGGCAGTCGTCGCCAGCATGGCCGTACACCTGACGGCCGGTCGATAGGACGGCGTCCCAAACGTCGGTCGCCTCGCCGCACTGCGCGTACACGTTGTCGATCTCGATGGTGTGGTAACCAGTGAGGGCGATACACTCGGCAGCCGTGAAGCCGGCGTTCCCAGACCCGTCACCAATCGGCAGGATGTTCGGGCTGTTCATGTTCGGGTGCGCGAGACAAGAGATCATTCCAACATACACGGCGACGTCGATGACGGTCTGCGCCGCTGCGGACGAATTCGCCGTGTATGTTGGAAACGTGACGATGTGCCCAGCGGGCTCAGACTGGTCCGTGATCGTCTCTTCGACGCCCGGTATCCAGAGGATGCCGCCAACTCCCGGATTGCTGTTGATGGTGTCGTGATCCGAGCAAATCGCGACATCGAAACCGGCGGCCTCGTAGGCGGTGACGCGGTCTGCCTGCGAGACATCGCCGTCAGACCCGGTGACGAGCAGGCGGCCGGTCGTCGGCGTCGTGATGATGTTGAGGAACGGCGTCTGCACCGTCGCCCCGTCCGCCGTGAATCCTCCGCCGGGGACGCCATAGGTGGCGTCGTTCAGGCAGGTCGCCAGTTCGGCCGCGTCCTGCGCGTCGGTGCCGGCGATCGAGAACTGCCGCGCTGACACGGTGGTCGTCGTGGCATGAGCGGTGAACGTCAGGCCGCTGGTCGTGAAGTAGACGGTGTCGCCGGCCTGTACTCCAGACAGCCAAATGGTGCGGATCGAGTGGAAGTGCAGCGCCGTCTTGTAGACGTTCGCCGGCAGCGAGGCATAGGGATTGTAGCGGACGCTCATGAACCCGGGAGCTGGGCGTACCGGGGCCGTGTCGTGAGCGTCGTGACAAGACCAGTGACCGGTTCCGGAGTGGCCTGCTCAGCGACGACCACCAGCAGCCCGCCACGAGTGATGAGCGGCTTAGGGCCCGGTGCGTGCTCGAAATCGGCGACGTCGTCCGCGTAGATGATGCGCCCGTCGTGCGTGATCGCGTGGGCATGACCGCTGGACATCTGCCAGGCGATGAGCCCGCGCGAGGCGGGCACGAGGAAGAATACGTTGACGTATCCGTAGTTGGTGCCGTCGCCGGCGAGGTAGACCCGCAACGTGCTAGCCGCCGTTCCTCTCACAGACGAACAGGGGAGCGTCACCATGCCGAGATTGAGGAGTGCTAGCGCAGTGGTCGGGATGTCGACGGCGTCGCAGTAGGCGTGACGAATCGTGCCCGCGTTAGCGGCCGTCGCCTTGCTCTTCGCCAGGAACAGATACTCCCCATCCTCATAGCCGGTGACCACAAGGTCGGCATAGATTTCCGTCGCCGACTGGTTACGCTGCACGGTGTTCCCGGCCCCGTCCGGATACCCCGCCGAGTCCGTGGTCGCGGATCCGCCCGACCAGGGAAGGTCGACCGCCTCGATGGCAAAGTCTGCGATGCTCGCCGTCACGTCTTCGTAGACGCCGGCATAGAGAGCGGCTAGCTCGCTCCCCATCGCGTCGAAGGTCCCCTCCACTGGCGCCGCGAACTGCCCGAGAGACTCCAGCTCATACGCTCCAGGGGCCCATAGAACATCCTCGGTGATGGCCTCTGTATCGAAGGTGCAGATGAGCCACGAGCCGGCGGCGGCCACGGTGAAGAACTTCCCATAGGCGGCGGTCGCTGGAGAGGTGACGCGAGCCGACGCGCTCACCGGCGAGCCATCGGCGGCGGTCGCTGTCCTGATGACCGATTGGCTGATGTACACGTGGGCGGACGTGTACCAGTAGATGCTGCAGTACACCGATCCAGCCGTCCAGCTGACTACCTGCATCTCGCAGGACGGCATGTAAGCCGTGCTCGCGTCTACGGCGAACTCGGGCGAGTATCCGGAGACGCCGCCGCCGCCCGAGATGTTGATTCGGAACTGCGAGTGGTAGGCCGCGATGCCGTAGTAGATGGAGGTCGAGGCGTCGGCGGTTCCGGACCACGCGGAGTAGATGTTGTTCCCGCCGTTCTTGTCGCGCGTCCCGTCGAAATACTCGGTCGCGGTGCTGACCCCCGAGGGGAGCTTCTCCAGCTGCGCGTTGTCGAGGTAGAGGTCGACGGTGTCAGCGGTGTGCACGCCGAGAATCGATATCTGAGCCCGTGCTCGGTCCGTGTTTGCTGGAGCGGCTGCCGATACCGCGATCTTCCTATCCCAGCCGGCGGCGATCGTGAAGTTCGTCGTCGAGGAGGCGCCTATGTACGTGTTCGCCGCGTTGTACCAGAGGACGGTGGCCTGGAACGTCACGCCGGCTGAGGCCCCGGCAGCGTAGAACGAGAGCGCCCAGATGTCGCCCTCAGCGGCCGTCCCTGCGGCAGACTGAGCATGGCGTAGGTGGATGGTCGCATTCGAATCTCCGGCGGCGCCGGTGTACTGGAACCGCCACTTGTACGGGCTGATGTCGGAGGCGACCTTCGTGTGCGTGGGGCTCGCTGCTCCGCCGGCGACTGACCAGCTGGTCGGCAGACCGCCGGTGTCCAACTCCATCGACGGGTTCGTGAGGTGGTTGATTTGCGACTCGGCGCGTCCGTAGGTTGCGGGCCAACTGATTCCCACGGGGTCGACGAGGCCGGCGGCCATGAGGGTTGACTCGAAAATCGTCTCCTGCGCCGTCAGGAGGTAGGGCTTTCTCCGAACGCTGATGTCAACCGTCGTGCGGAACGCGTGCACGAGTGCCGCCGAATCCTCATTCGACTCCATCGGCACCTCGACGCACGAACAGTACAGCGGCGTGATGGTCGCGATGTAGTCTGAGCCCTCAATCCCAACGGTGATGTTCGAGGCATCCGCAAGCTTGATTTCAAGCTGCGAGAGAAGCGCAGCGAGGGCATCCACCGATGCAGCTTCCAACCGCACGCGGAACATAGAATC
>JAQTVU010000498.1 GCA_028706695.1 Mycobacterium sp. | reverse complement strand
CCGAGCGCAGCGGGGTCTTGGGGGGCGCGGTATTTGGGTTCATCTCGTTGTTGACCGAGGCGAACGTGTGGTTCATGGTGCTCATCGCCGACTTCACCACCACGCCGTTGATCAACGTGATTGCCAGCACGATCAGGAAGGCCACCACGATGGTTGCCGAGAGGCGAAACGGTGCGAACCGATCAAGCAGCTCGACGAGGAAGCTGACCAGCAGGCGGACGAGCTGACCGAGTTCGACGAGGGTGAACAGCACCACCAGCGACAAGACCGCGGTCAGCGGGTAGTCGTACCACTTCAGGTGTGCGACGCCCATCAGGTCGCGCACGTCGTCCTGCCAGACGTGGAAGCGGATCGCCATGATCACCATGCCGATCGTCCCGATCGCGATCAGCACCTTCCACGCCCACCGTGGGGCCGGCGCGCTGGAATCCCGGTCGCGCATGTATCGGACCAGCCAGACCGTGAAGACGCCGATGCCGTAGCCGATGGCGCCGGAGATCCCGCTGACCAGCCCCTGGAACAGCGCGCTGCGGGGCAGCAGTGACGGCGTCATCGAGAACCACACGAAGATCAGGCCGCCGGTGGTGCCGGTGAAGGTGTAGTGGCGAACCCACCATGGGCTGCCGGTCGGTCGCCGCTTCGGCGCCGGTGCGGCCACCGCGGTTGCGGTTCCGGCGGCGCTGGATCGGCGGGTGTCGCCCGCCGTGTTGGTCGCAGCACCGGGCTGGGTCATGGAAAGCGCCCTACCGGTGGGTGAACTTGGGGGTGCGCTTTTCGATGAAGGCGGTCATGCCCTCGGACTGGTCCGCGGTGGCGAAAGTCGAGTGAAACAGCCGGCGTTCGTAGAGCAGCCCCTCGGACAGGGTGGACTCGAACGCGCGATTGACGGCTTCCTTGGCCATCCGAGCCGCCGAGCGCGACATCTGAGAGATGGTGGTGGCCACCGCCTTGGCCTCGTTCAGCAAATCGTCGGCAGGCACCACCCGCGACACCAGGCCGCTGCGCTCGGCTTCGGCGGCGTCGATGGTGCGCCCGGTCAGGATGAGGTCCATGGCCTTGGCCTTGCCGATGGCGCGGGTCAGGCGCTGCGTGCCGCCCATGCCCGGCAGCACACCGAGTTTGATCTCCGGCTGGCCGAACGTGGCCGTGTCGGCCGCGATGATCAGGTCGCACATCATCGCCAGCTCACAGCCGCCGCCGAGCGCGTGGCCGGCCACCGCGGCGATCGTCGGGGTGCGCACCGCGGCCAATGTGGCCCACGGGGCGAAGAAGTCGGCGCCGAACGCGTCGGCGAACGTCAGGCCGGCCATCTCCTTGATGTCGGCCCCGGCGGCGAACGCCCTGGCCGAGCCGGTGATGACGATCGCCCCGATGCCGGCGTCGTCGTCGAATGCGGTTGCCGCGCTGGTGACTTCATTCATCGCCTGGCTGTTGAGCGCGTTGAGCGCCTGCGGCCGGTTGAGCGTGATGATGCCGACCCGCGCATCGCGCTCGACCAGAATGGTTTCGTAGCCTTCGGGGGTGGTGTCGGTCATCCGAACCGCCTTTCTAAGAACTCAGGTCCTCAAAACTCAGGTCATCGTCGAGCGGCGCGAAATACGCCTCGACGTCCGAGGCGGTGACCGCGTCCAGCGTCGCCGGCGACCACTTCGGGCTGCGATCCTTGTCGATGAGCTGCGCCCGGATGCCCTCCACCAGATCGTGTGAGCGCAGCGACGCGCTGGAGACCCGATAGTCCTGCACCAGAACATCTTCCAACGAGTCAAGCTTGCCGGCCCGGCGCACCGCTTCCAGCGCCACCGACACCGCGATGGGGGAGCGGGTGGCGATCACGTTGGCGGTGTCGTGGGCGGCCTGGCTGTCGTTTCCGCGCAAGGCGGCGACGATGTCTTCGGCCGTTTCCGCGGCGAAGCACTCGTCGATCCAATACCGTTGGGCCACGAGATGACCCGCCGGCGGCTCGACGGCATGGGCTGCCAGCGCGCGGTCCGGACCGTCGGCGACGACGGCGGCGGTGAACGCGTCGAGTTCACCGTGCGGCACGTAATGGTCGGCGAATCCCATTGCGATGGCGTCGGCGCCGGAAAACGCCGCTCCGGTCAGCGCCAGGTACAGCCCCAACCCGCCGGGCGCCCGGGACAGCAGGAACGTGCCGCCGACGTCGGGGATGAACCCGATGCCGACCTCGGGCATCGCGACTTTGGCGGTGTCGGTGACCACCCGGATGTTCGCGTGCGCGCTCACGCCGACGCCGCCGCCCATCACGATGCCGTCCATCAACGCCACATACGGCTTGGGAAACCGGCTGATCTGGCCGTTCATCAGGTACTCGTCGTGCCAGAACCGCCGCGCCTCGACGCCGTCTCCGCGGGCGCTGTGGTAGATGGCCACCACGTCGCCGCCGGCGCACAGGCCGCGTTCCCCCGCCCCGGACAGCACCACCACGCGCACCGCGTCGTCGTTTGCCCAGCGGCTCAGGGTCGTCCGCAGCGCCTCCACCATGCGCCGGTTCAGCGAATTTATCGCCTTGGGCCGGTTGAGCGTGATCAGACCGACCCCGCCGTCGATGCGGGTCAATACCTCGTCGGATTCTCCGGTTACGTCCACGGTCACACCCTGGCCTCCTTGTTGTTCGCAGCTTGCAACCGCCGAAGATAGCCCGTCCTGATCCGTACTGAACAGCAATCCAGATCGTTACCGGGTCGGCGCGAGAGAGCCGCGAGAGAGCGAGCCCTCGGGTAAGGTTTATGGTTAAGCCGACGACCACATCCGAACCCGGAGATCTTCACAAAACACCAGCCGCGCCGGGAACTCGGGGCGGGCACCTGATCGTTGAGTCTGTGTTCGCACAGCTCGAAGCTGTAGAAAGCCATGGGAAGCCGAAGCCCTAGCCATTAGAGAGGATCCGACGGTGCGGGAGACAAGCAATCCGGTATTTCGTTCGCTGCCCAAGCAGAGCGGCGGATATGCGCGCTTCGGCACAGGCGCGCCACAAGTGCAGCAGGGCTACTACCGGGCCGATCCATACCGGGCCCCCTACCAGGAGGTCAAAGCC
>JAQTVU010000497.1 GCA_028706695.1 Mycobacterium sp. | reverse complement strand
CCCCCGCAGATGCTCGGCGATCATCGAACGCACCTCCCCCAGCGGCGGCCCGGCGGGTGCCGGCACCAACCACCCGTGCCGGCCGGGGCGCGAGGCGGCGAACCGCAGCGGATTGCGGCGGTGGTAGTCGGCGACGTCGTCGTCGGAGACCCCGACCGCGGCGGTGACATCGGCGAACAGCGCCCGCGCGGCCGGATCCGCCAGCGCGGCCGCCGCGACGCCGCCGATCTCCAGCCGGGCCGCGACGTCGGGCAGCAGTTCGGCCTCGGTCGGGGCGCCGCCGGCGATCAGGCCGCGGGCGGCCGCCTCGGCCGCGACCACCTTCTGGGTCACGATCAGCTGGGTGAGCCAGCGCCGCAGCTGCCGTCCCTCACCGGTGCCGTTCGCCGGCAGCGCCGCCGCGTGCGGGCCACCGCGCAACCGTGCTTCGGCCGCGTCCACCTCGTCGACCGTGACCGGCGTTCCGGCGACGGTGGCGACGACCACCTGCCCGCTCACGTCACGCGCACCCGCACCGCCGGTGAGTAGACCAGCCGGCCCGCGCAGCCGACCCGCACCAGGGCCCACCACTGGCCGGGCTCCAGCCACGGCGGCGGGGCGGCGGCGAAGCACAGCTCGACCGTGCCCCGGGCAGGCAGGACCGCGCCGAGCGCGGCCGGGCCGAGCCATTCCCAGGTGCCCCAGGGACTGATCAGGTGGGCCTCGAGCGCCAGGTCGGCCCCGGCGTTGCTGCCGACCGTGACGGCCAGCCGGGCGGTGCCGCCGGCGGTCAGCATGACGTCGGCGGGCCCGTCGACGAGATAGATGAGCTCGCCGCGATCACCGTCGCCGCCAACGGCCACCACGCACACATCCTCGACCACCTGGCGCCAGGCGGCCGGAATGTCCTGCCCGGTCAGGCAGAGCTGGGCCCGAACCGGATACAACCCGGGTTCCGTGCGCGCCGGAATCGCCAGTGCGACCTCGGCCTCCCGGTGCTCGCCGGCACCCAGCGCGAAGGGTAGGTCGGCGGGCGTGGCCGACCACCCATCCGGACAAACCACCGCCACCGCGCCGTGCAGCGCGGCGTCGGTGCAGTCGCTGACCGCGGTGAGACGCAACACCACCTCGCCGCCCGCGGCGGCGGTGACAAGCTGCGGGTGCAGGTGGGCGACGGCCGGCAGCCCGCCGAGTGGCGCGGGGCCGCGGTTGTGCAGCCAGTACCGCGCATACAGCGGTTGGGCGGCCTCGGCCTGCGGGGCCCGGTCTATACAACTCGTCGCCGACCCCGGCATCACGAGGCCGGCCAGCACGGTGGCCACCTGGTAGCCGGCCAGGTCGACCGAACCCACCCGGCCCCGCGGCCGTTCCAGCAGGTCGGCGTCTTGCAGGCCGATCACGGCGCCAAGCGGGGAACCGAGCGCGACGTGGGTGACCGCGCCGGTCGTCTGCACCAACCGCAGCGCCACCGCGCCGGCGTCGACCGGCCGGGCGCTGCCGGCCGCCAACGGGTTGCCGGCCGCCTTCAGGGCGGCCAGGTGGACGGCGTCGGCGGGCTCGACGTGCAGCAGCGACCCCGCCGCCGGCCAGGCGGCGCCCCGCCGCGGGTTGGTGACGGCCAGCAACGGCTGAGAGAACTCCGCGCTGCGGGCGTGGATGCCGGCCCGCCGCCAGTCGCCGTCCCCGCAGGCGAGGGCGTAGTCGAATGCGTGCGTCCAATGCTGAAGCTGGAAGCCGGAGCCGTCGGGCGCGGTGCGGGCCGGGTCGTCGATCCAGATGCCCGACGGCCAGCCGGTGCAGGATCGCATCAGCGCGGTGTGCAGGGTGCCCGCGGGGTCGACGGCGAAGCTCGGCACGCCGCGGTTGAGCAGCGCGACGGTGCGGTCTTCGAAGGGCTCCATGTTCGGCGCGGCCTGCTGACAGACCGAGATCTCCGCGTCCGCCAGATCGTCGGCCACCGAGGCGATCGCGGCCTGCAGGTCGTTCTCGTCGCGGCCGTCGATCACCAGAACCGGCAGCGCCTCCACCGGGCGCAGGTCTGCGCCGGGCACCCAGACCTCCGTCAACGGCGTCGCGGCCGGCACCCATACCCGGGCCTGGCCCGTGTTCGCCAGCTGCCGCTCCAGCTCGGCGGTGTACCCCTGGTCGGCTCGGGCGAGAACGGCTTTGGTGAAGGCATTGCGGCCGGGGCCACCCAGGGCGATCCGCACATCGGGCAGGTTGGAGTCGACGTCGAGGTGGCCATAGCGGGGCTTGTCGGCGCCGCTGCAGGTGGCCGTGACACCGGCGCGGACCAGCGCCACCATCAGGGCGCGCGCCAGCGGGCCGGACGTCGGCTCGGCCGGCGACACCACCTCGGCCACCGACAGCGCCCGCACCGCCGCGCCCGCCCGGACCCGGGCCGTCGAGGACAGCGCGAACCAACCGTGGGCGGGATTGTCCAGCGTCCACGGATGCCGGGCGGTGTCCACCGAGAGCCCACCGTCGTGCAGCAGCGCGAAGCCGCGCCCGACGACGGCGTTGCCGACCTCGCTGACCGGCGTGGCGCCCGGCACCGGGCACGGCCAGCGCAGCCGCACCAGGCGGTCGGCCCCGGTGAAGTCGTCGATGGTGGTGCGGCAGTCCACCCGCGCCACGGCCCGCCACAGCGTCAGGGTCTGGGTGTAGCGCAGCAGCGTGCCGATCGCGCCGCGCACGACGAGCCGCTGGCCCAGCCGGCCGTGGTAGGCCTGAACCCGGGCGGGCGATTCCGACGAGCACACCACCGGCCCCCTGGGCAGCAGGTGCCACGGGCCCTCCCCTTGCGTCGGGTGCGACGGGTATTCCTCGTAGACGGCGAGCTCGTTGCCCACCCGGCCGCCGGCGATCAGCTGCCGACCGTCTTGCACCAGCGACACCACTGCCCCGCCGCGTTGCGGGTCCACGCGCAGCCGGTAGTGCTCGTTGGCGATTTCCACGCCGGCGGCGGGCTCCCAGCCGGCCGCTCGCTCGGCGGGGACCAGGCGGTAGGCCCGCCATCCCAGCGGCGGCACGTCGCGCGCCAGCCAGGTGATCGACCGGCCGTCGTGTTCGACGTTGCA
>JAQTVU010000496.1 GCA_028706695.1 Mycobacterium sp. | reverse complement strand
TGAAGATCGGGAAGATCGCGCCGGCGCCGCCGAACACGTGCGAGCCGCTGGCGAAGGTCATGGCGACCATGCCGACCAGCAGGCCGACCACCAGCACACCCACCACCACCAGCCACCAGGGCTTGCCTTCCGGCGGCGGAATGCTCAGCGGCGTGGGGAGGACGATGTTCTCCGGCTTGATGACCGGGGGCTTCTCCGGTGTCGGCCGTGCGAATCCGCGTTTCACTTCGGTACCACCAACTCTGCAGGCGTCATATCCATCGGTAGGGTGTCGTGCTCCACCAGCGCGTCCGCTCGTGACAGGGTCGGTCCCTGTGGCAGCAGCCGCAGCGCCACCCACGGCGCCAGGCTTGGTGTGGTCTTCAGGCCCAGGGCCTCGCGCACGTCACGGGTGTCGTCCACGCCGAACCGGGCGCCCGCATCGGTCAGCCACCACAGCGATTCGGTCGTCTTGGCGCCGGGATCGTTGCCGGTGACCGCCACGAAGTTCGCAAAGTCAGGGCCGAAGTAGACCTGGTCGGCCTGGCGCCCGCTCGTGTCGGACTTCACCAGTGAGACGACTTTACTCACGTCCTTGGACGCCACCGGGATGGTCGACCCGGAGATGACCTGGATGCGGGCCCGGGTCTCGCCGGAGGTCTTTTCCCACCACCAGCAGGTGGCCGGATTCTCGCGGATATCCGTCACGTTCAACGGCGTGTCCGGATAGGACGACAGATCGAGCTTCTTGACCACCGGCATCTTCGCCAACACCGCCGGTTGGATCGTCACCGGCCTGGTGTTGCCGAGGCCGGCATTCTGCAAGATCTGGGCGACCAGCGGCGGCAGCGTCTGCACACCGTCGGCCAGCACCAGCGAATACTGCTGCGGGCCACTGATCTGCGGGGTGACGATCACCGTCCCGACCGGGCCGGGAGCCCCCGGGAACGTGGCCGGGGAACCCGCGTTCTGAATGTCCGGCACGGTCAGCTCCGGTCCCACCGGCAACGCGTCGAACAGGGCCCGGCTCATCGGCTTCGCCATGCTGACCTGCTCGGGCGTCAGCCCCAGCGGCAGCAGGACCGACCGGTTGGTCGCATCGATGCGTGAGCGGCGTCCGTCCCGGATCACCCAGGCGTCCCCGCCGTAGTTGAGTACCACGGCGTCCGAACCGGTCAGCACCCGCCGGTGCCCGGTGAGGTCCGGGATGCCGTCGATCACCGTCACCGTCACTCCAGATGGCGCCGCGACCCCGGCCGAGCTACCCCCAACCGTGTCGCAGACCAGCCACGACGCCTTGGTCGGGTTCTTGGGCGCGAAGTTCGACGGTGCGCCCGGGATACCCACCAAAGGCCCGCGCGGCAGGGTGGCGATCTGGCTCGATCGGACCAGGTGGGGGTTGTCCGGCCGCCCGGTGATCAGCCGCGCCGACGCCAGGTTCAGCGCCGGGTACAGCCGGTCGCCGACCCGCACATACAGCGCACCCGAGTCACGATCGGCGATGATCGGCGACTCGTTGATCTGGCCGGATGGGCTGAGAAACGAGTACAGCAGCGCGCCCAGGCAGGTCACCAGCGCCGCGGAAACCGACGCCACCACCGCGAGGTTCTGCCGCCGACCCGGCTCGACCTCCATCCGGACCCGCCACCGCGTCAGTGCCATCGCGGTTCGCCGCGCGAGGAACTGATAGCCCGTCACCTGGGTGCGCGTCGACAACCCAAGGCCGTACCCCGACCCGCGCTGCCCGCGACTCTCTTCCGCCACGCTAATTCACCATCCGGTCTGTTAGGACGCCTGAGCAGCGTCCAGCTCGCGAATACCTCGACAACCGTAAGTCACCTATGGGGCTCCCGCCACGCGCAGCCTTGCGCGTTCACCGGTACGTTTCCTTACAGACATCGAATCCGGCCGTTTTCGGTCGCCGAAGTCGCGGACGGCGCCGGCGGTGACGCGCACCACCGGTCCGGCAAAGGTCGTACGCCCCCACTCGCTCCCCCGACTGACTTGATCCCTGTCTCCACAGGAATGGTAGCCGTGGATCGCCAACTCGTCCCGTCGAGCGTCAACTCGATCCGGTGCGCGCTGACCTGCGGAGGGTGTCGGAGCGGGCGCGGGTTGGCAAATCCAGCGGGCCTGGCTCGTGGGCTGGGAGCGGGCCCGTCAGGCGCCCAGCGGGTCGCGTCGCTGCCCGGCGGGCCGCGCGAGCAAGAACGCAAGCAAGAATGAGCGCCATGACAGAGCTCGCCCCGACGCTGGCCGAACTCGCACGGCGATTCGGCATCGAAACTGGCTATGCCGACTGGACCGGGCGGCACGTGCGGGTTCCCCAGGCCACGCTGATAGCCGCGTTGGCCGCCTTCGGCGTGGCCGCCAGCACCGAGCGGGAGCGCAATGTCGCCCTGACCGCACGCCTGCGGTGCTACTGGGCGCGCGCCTTGCCGGCGACCATCGTGGCGCGCAGCGGCGAGCAGACGCGGTTCTGGGTGCACGTCACCCACGGCGACCCGGCCGAGGTGTGGTTGCAGCTGGAGGACGGCACCGTCCGCCGCGGGATTCAGCAGGTCGACAACTTCACTCCGCCGTTCGATCTGGACGGGCACTGGGTCGGCGAGGCCAGCTTCGTCGTGCCCGGCGGCCTGCCGCCGGGCTACCACCGCGTACACCTGCGATCCGGCGATTCCGAGGCCTGCGCCGCGCTCATCGTCACGCCGGATCGGCTCGGCCTACCGGAGCGGCTCGGTGCGCGTCGCGCCTGGGGCCTGGCCACCCAGCTTTACAGCGTGCGATCCCGGCGGTCCTGGGGCGTCGGTGATCTCACCGATTTGACCGATCTGGCGGTCTGGTCGGCGTTCCGCCACGGCGCTGACTATGTACTCGTCAATCCCTTGCACGCGGCCACGCCGACGATCCCGATGGAGCCGTCGCCGTACCTGCCGACGTCACGGCGATTCTTCAACCCGATCTACCTTCGCGTCGAGGCCATCCCCGAATACGCCGATCTGGCCAAGCGCGGCATGGTGCGGCAGCTGCGAGCGGGCGTCCAACGGCGAGCCGGTCAACTCGACGCCATCGATCGGGACGA
>JAQTVU010000495.1 GCA_028706695.1 Mycobacterium sp. | reverse complement strand
CAGCCCGCCCGCGAGCCGGGCGATGTCGGGGTCCAGGCCCCCGGCGCGGGCCATCAGCACGTCCAGGTTGAGCGCGTCGCCGGCGGACGCGCCGGCGGACGCGCCGGCATGCTGGGCTGCGTAGTACAGCAGGACGGTGCCCAAAAACGCGATCGCGATGCCGACCGAGCAGATCACGACGTATTTCCAGGTCGCTTCGAGCGCCCCACGGGTTCGGCGGTGCCCGACCAGAAATGCGGTGATCACCGTGGTGGCTTCGATCGCGACCCAGATCACGCCGATATTGTTGGCACACACCGCGATAACCATGGCGGCCAGAAACGCCGCGGTCAGCGTCCCATATCTGCGGGCGCCCCGGAGATCGGTATGGCCGTGCGCCACCTCGGCGTCGACGTAATCCATGCCGGCCCAGGTGGCCAGCACCGCAACCACACCGATGACGATCAGCATGGTGACACTGAGCGCGTCGACGCGGAGCAGCCCGCCCAGCGCCAACCGCGTCCCAGACCCGACGCGAAACCCGAGCGCCGCGCCACATCCGAGCACCGTCGCTGCCGAGGCGACGATCAGTGTCGCGGTCGCCCTACGCCACCCGGCAAGCAGCGTGGCGATCGACGCTGCGACGGGGGCGAGGATAGCCACGAGCAGTAAAGTCGTCATCAATCGTGCAACTCCTGTAACGCGTCCAGGTCGGGGGCACCGAAAGTGCGCGAAAGCTGGCCCGTCAGAACGCCAATCACGATGATTGCGAACAGCACGTCCAGCGAGGCGCCGAGTTCGACGATCAACGGCACCCCCGCGGTGAGCAGGAACGCGGTCGCGGCGATTCCGTTGTCCAGCATCAGGAAACCCGCGGCCTGCGACACCGCGTGCCGCCGGGTGACCATGATCAGCAGGGCGATGAGCACCACCGCGGTGGCGGCCGGCACGGCCGTGGTCGTGGCCGCCGGCTGCAGATCGACCAGGGGCCGAGTGGCGGCGAAGGCCGCCAGCGTCAGCGCGGCGGTGATGAGCAGGGACGTGGCCGTGTTGACCAGCGGCGCGCAGTCGCGGCGAGAACGCGGGCCGGTGTCAACCGCGCGGGACAACAGCCTCGGTAGGATCGCGGCTCGCAACACCAGCACCGCGATGCCGACACCGACGAGTGCGCCGTCGCCGTCGTGCGCTCCGCGGAGAATTGGAATGGCGGCCAGGGCGACGCCCTGCCAGGCCAGCAGCCGAAGGATCGCGGCCACGTCGCGGCGCCAGACGCTCAGTACCGCCGCCAACACCAGCCCGCCGGCGGCCAGGTCGAGCAGTAACGCGAAACTGTTGTCGTTCATGACGGTACGGCGAAGAAGTTGGCCGCGACGACCGCGAGCAGCGCCAGCAGAAATGATCCGGCCAGCAGTTCGGGAACCCGGAAGAGCCGCAGCTTGGCGATGAACACCTCGACGGTGGCAAGCAGGACCGCCAACACGGCGACCTTGACCACCACCGCCGCCAGTCCGACGACGATGTCCAGCGCGCCGGGCCGGGCGGCGGCAATCCCCCACGGCGCGAAGAGGTTTGCCAGCAGCGCCAACAGCACAGTCAGCCGCATGCCGGCCGCCCACTCGACTACCGCCAGGCGAGGGCCGGCGTATTCGAGGACCATGGCCTCGTGGACCATCGTCAGCTCCAGATGGGTGGATGGGTTGTCCACCGGCAGCCGTCCGGTTTCGGCGACGATGACGATCGCCAGCGCCGCGAACGCCAGCAGCGCGGCCAGCGACAGCACCTGCCCCGGATGAGCGACCGTGTGCATAACCAGCGCACTGAGATTCGCCGACCCCGCCGGCATGGACAGCGCGAAGACGGCGAGCAGAATGGTGGGTTCGACCAGCGCGGCGATGGTGATCTCACGGCTGGCTCCCATCCCGCCGAACGAGGTGCCGGTGTCGATGCCCGCCAAGGTCAACGACACGGTGCCCACGAACAACAGGCCGACCACGGCGAACAGGTCCGCGCTGCCGTCCAGGGGCGACCCGATGGCTACGAGCGGGGCGATGGCGGCGATCAGTAACGCCGACCCGGCGACGATGGCGGGTGCGGCCGCGAATACGACCGTCGTTCCGTGCGGGGTGATCTGTTGCTTGCCAAACTGTTTGATCATGTCACGCCATGGTTGCAGTACGCCGCCACCGGCGCGGCCCTCCCAGCGTGCATGTATCTGCCGGGTCAGGCCGACCACCAGCGGTGCTCCGGCCATCACGCCGCCGACCTGCACCGCGGCCGCCACGCAGGACAGGGCGTTCATCGGGCGACCACCAGCACGATGAGCACCCCGGCGGCACCGTAGGCCAGGTACAGGTGGACGCTGCCGGTATGAGCGCGCCGCACCACACCCGCCGCCGCGGCCACCAGCTGGAGCACCGGCGTGTAGCAGCGTTCCTCGATCGCATCGGTGATCCGGGTGCGGTAGGTCATGTTGTCGACCAGGTACCGGTTGTCGGCCGTGTGGGTGACCTCGATATCGGTGTCGGGCCGAACGACCTCGTTGAACACCCGTTGCAGCGGCTCGGCGAAGGACGTGGCCGTGTACTGCATCCGGGCGGTGAGATCGGTGGCGCCACAAGCCCAAAGCGGCAAGGCCACCGGAGCCGGACGGTGCCTGCGGCGAAAGCGCGCCGTCGCCGCCGCGGCCAGCGCGGCCACCGCGAGGCCGGCGGCGATCACACCGGGTGCGACCGACCCGGGCAGGCCGGGTAGCCGCACCACGGCGCCGAGGCCGGTGAATTCCACCATCCGGCCGGCGGGTAGCGCGGTGACGGCCCGGCGCAGCACGGGTGCCACGACGGCGGGCGCCACCGCCAACATCACACAGGCGGCCGCCGCGATCGCCATTCCGGCCAGCATGCTGCCCGTCGCCTCGCGAGCCCGGGCGGCCTCCCGGCAGCGGGGCCGCGCCAGGAATCCGATCCCGAACGCCTTGACCATCGCCGCTATCCCCACGCCGGTGGTGAGCGCGACCGCGCCCACCGCCAGGGGCGTCATCAGCGCCAGGACGGTGTCGCGGCCGGAAGCCGTGTGGATCAGCGAC
>JAQTVU010000494.1 GCA_028706695.1 Mycobacterium sp. | reverse complement strand
AGCTTCGGCCGCCTCGGCGACGGCCTCGGGCGCACAACACGCCGCGATGGCCGTCAGCTGCAGCGTGCCCAACGGCCAGTGTGCACGCTGGGCGGTCAGCCGGGCCAGCATCCGCGGTGAGCCGAGCGCATAGCCCACCCGCAGACCGGCCAGCGCCCAGGTCTTGGTCAGGCTGCGCAGCACCAGCACGTCGGGCAGCGAGTCACCGGCCAGCGACTCCGGCTCGCCGGGAATCGAATCGGCGAAGGCCTCGTCGACCACCAGAATCCGCCCGGGCCGGCGCAACGCCAACAACTGCTCGCGCGGGTGCAGCACCGCGGTCGGATTGGTCGGGTTGCCCACCACCACCAGGTCGGCGTCCTCAGGCACCTGCGCATCCTCCAGGCCGAACGGTGGCTCGAGCACCACGTGCTGCACGGGAACCCGCGCCGCCGCCAGCGCCGCCGCCGGCTCCGTGAACGCGGGCGCGATGATCGCCGCCCGGCTCGGGCGCAGGTTGCCCAGCAGCGCGAAACCCTCGGTGGCGCCGGCCAACGGCAGCACTTCCTCCCGGCGCCGCCCGTGCCGGCGGGCCACCGCGTCCCGGGCCAGGTGCACGTCGTGGACGCTCGGGTATTGCGCGAGATCGGGCAGCCGGGCGGCCAGCCGGCGGATCAGCCACTGCGGCGGTCGCGCATGACGGACGTTGACGGCGAAATCGAGCATCCCCGGCGCGACGGCTTGATCGCCGTGGTAGCGGTCCGCCGCAGGCGGGCTCGGGTGCAGACTCGCCATCCGTGAAACACTAGTGGGCCGGTGCGGGGGCCGGACGCCAACACCGTCACGCCCGATCCGGGCCCATCGAGGACAATGGTGTTCGTGACAGGCACCAGGTCCGCAAATCGCCCGGCCGGCGGCGACCCCACGGGAGATCCAACGCCGGCGCAGCTGGTGATCTTCGACCTCGACGGCACGCTGACCGACTCCGCGGCCGGCATCGTGACCAGCTTTCGGCATGCGCTCGCCCAGGTCGGGGCCACAGCACCCGAGGGCGACCTGGCCGCGCAAATCGTCGGCCCGCCGATGCACGCCACGCTGCGCTCGATGGGACTCGGCGACTCCACCGAGCAGGCCATCGCGACCTACTACGCCGACTACTCCACGCGGGGCTGGGTGATCAACAGCGTGTTCGGCGGGATCGAGTCGCTGCTGGCCGACCTGCGCGCTGCCGGTGTCCGGATGGCGGTGGCCACCTGCAAGGCGGAGCCCACCGCCCGGCGCATCCTGACCCATTTCGAGCTGGATCGGTACTTCGAGGTCATCGCGGGCGCCGGCCCCGACGGCTCCCGCAGCTCCAAGGCCGACGTCGTGGCCCATGCGCTGGCACAGCTGATGCCGCTGCCCGAGCGCGTGCTCATGGTCGGCGACCGCCGCCATGACGTGCTGGGCGCGGCCGAACACGGCATCGAGACCGTGGTCGTCGGTTGGGGTTACGGGGGCGCCGACTTCGCCGACGGGTTCACCGGCGTGACCCATGCCGCCACGGTCGGCGAACTGCGGAGGGCGCTGGGTGTCTGATCGCCGGCCGCTGCACGTCACGTTCGTCTGCACCGGCAACATCTGCCGCTCGGTGATGGCCGAGAAGGTGTTCGCCGACCAGTTGCGCAGGCGTGGGCTCGGCGACGCGGTGCGGGTGACCAGCGCCGGCACCGGCGATTGGCATGTCGGCGAGTGCGCCGACATGCGGGCCGCCCACGTGCTGCGCGCCCACGGCTACCCCGCCGACCATCGCGCCGCACAGGTCGGCGTCGATCACCTGGCCGCCGACCTGGTGGTGGCCCTGGGACGCAACCATGCCCGGAGGCTGCGCGAGCTGGGAGTCGACGACGACCGGCTCCGCATGCTGCGATCGTTTGACCCGCGCGCCGGTGCCCACGTCCCCGACGTGGACGACCCGTATTTCGGCGACTACGAGGATTTCGAGCAGGCGTTGGCCGTCATCGAGGCGGCACTGCCCGGCCTGCATGACTGGGTGGACGAACAACTCGCGCGGAAAGGGTGCGGCTGATGCCCACATCGGTGCGTCGCCTGCCGTTCTTGTTACGGCCGGGCTGGATAGCGCTGGCGCTGGTGGTCATCGCCTTCACCTACCTGTGCTTCATGGTGCTCGCACCGTGGCAGCTGGGAAAGAACTCCCGGACGTCGCAGGAGAACAACCAGATAGAGCAGTCCCTTAAAACCCCGCCCGTGCCGGTGAAAACGCTGTTGCCGCAGCAGGATTCGACGGCACCGGCCGCCCGGTGGCGCAGGGTGACGGCCACCGGGCATTACCTGTCCGAGCGGCAGGTGCTGGCCCGGCTGCGGGTCGTCGAGGGCGACCCGGCGTTCGAGGTGCTGGTGCCCTTCGTCGTCGACGGGGGGCCGACCGTCCTGGTCGACCGTGGCTATGTTCGGCCCGAGCAGGGATCTCATGTGCCCGCGATCCCCCGCCCGCCGCAGCAGACGGTGACCATCACCGCGCGGCTGCGCAACTCCGAGCCCGCGCTGCCGGGTAAGGAGCCATTCGTCAAAGATGGCGCGCAGCAGGTGTATTCGATCAACACCGCACAGGTCGCGGCGCTGACCGGAGTGCCGCTGACCGGGTCCTATCTGCAACTGGTCGACGGCCAGCCTGGCGGGCTCGGTGTCATCGGCGTGCCCCACCTGGACGCCGGGCCGTTCCTGTCCTACGGCATCCAATGGATCTCGTTTGGCATCCTCGCCCCGATCGGGTTGAGCTATTTCATTTACGCCGAGCTCCGCGCCCGCCGCGGGGAAAAGCAGCAGCAAACCCCGCCCGTCGGCGCCGAAGTTCCGACACCGGCACCGCCGCAGACGGTCGAGCAGAAGCTCGCCGATCGCTACGGCCGCCGCCGGTAAGACAGCAGCCCGGCGCACACCGCGGCCCCCGCCTGCACCACCGAGGACAGCGCGACCGCACGGCGCAGGTCGGCCACGTCGGGCGCCCGGCCGTCACCGAGAGTGGGCCGTACCTGCAGCTGATAGTGGTACTGGGTGGGCCCGCCGAGTCGCACGCCGAGCG
>JAQTVU010000493.1:1616-3063 GCA_028706695.1 Mycobacterium sp. | reverse complement strand
GTTGGCCGCGATCACCGGTGGCGGCACCGTCGCGGCGAACGCCGCCTCGAACGCGGCCGCCGCCGACCGCGCCTGCCCGGCGGCCTGCTCCGCCTGCGCGGCCGTCGCCGACGCCCAGGCCACGTACGGGGCGACCGCGGCGGCCATGGTGAATGACGCCCCGCCCGACCACAGGCCCTGCAGTTCGGCCAGTGTGCAGGCGTAGCCGGCGGTGTAGGACTCCAGTTGTGCCGCCAGCGCGTCCCAGCCCGACGCGGCCGCCATCATCGGTCCCGAACCCGGACCGCAATACATCCGCGCCGAGTTGATCTCGGGCGGCAGCGCGCCGAAATCAAACATCGACATCTCCGCGTGGTCCGTGCGGAAAGAGACCGTCCGGGCGGACCGGTGTGCGGTGACCGGTCATCCGCCGAGGGCGGGACGGGGCATGCTGAATTTGCGCGGCCCCACCCGCAGCGCGTTGTTGACCGAGGAGCCCGACAACAGACCGGACTTGTTCCCCGCACCGGCCGACGGCGGCGCACCGCCCCACACGTTGTTGACCGGGACCTCTTCCCAGGACGGCCCGCCGCCGATGTCGGCGTCGGACAGCCACACCGGCTCAGCGGCGTTGGTGGCCGCGGCCGGGTTGGTCATCGCCCAGCCCGGCGGAACCGACAACTTGCCCAGCGAGGTCGCGGTTCCCGCACTCGCGAGCACGGGAGCATGCACGGCCGCGGCCGGCGCGATGTCGGCGGCTTTGGCCCCACCCACGGCCGCCTTGGCGGCCGATCCGGCCTCCTGCAGGCCCACCCGCTGCAAGCCGGTCCCGAAGCTGCCCCCCGAGGTGATGGTGCGGCTCAGCCCGCTGCCGAGGCTTGCCGGGGCGGTCACGGTGTTGAAGGCGTTGAAGATGTCCAGCACCGGCGATGCACCCAGCACGGAGCCCTGCGCCGAGGTGGGCGAACCCGTCGCCAGGGACTGCAGCCGTTGCGGCACGCCGGACACCAGCTGCGACAGGGACTTCTGCGCGTGTCCGGCCGCCGAGCCGCCCGTGGCCTGCGCGACCGCGACCGCTTGGCCCGACTGGGCGGTGGCGGTGGTCGTCTGCGGCGGCGCGGTGAACTGCCGCAGCGCCGTCGCCGCCGACGAGGACGCGGCATAGGTGTACATCGCGGCGGCGTCCTGCGCCCACATCTGCTCGTACTGGGCCTCCGTGGCGGCGATCGACCCGGTGTTCTGGCCGAAGACATTTGTCGCCAGCAGCGACGCCAACCGGGTGCGGTTGCCCGCAACCAGCGCCGGGGGGACCGTGGCGGCGAATGCCGTCTCGTAGGCGGCCGCGGCCGCCCGGGCCTGGCTGGCCGCCTCCTCGGCCTGCGCCCCGGCGGCGGTCACCCAGGCGATATACGGTGCGGCCGCGCTGCTCATCGCCGCCGACGCACTCCCGGACCAACTTTCGCCCTGC
>JAQTVU010000493.1:0-1606 GCA_028706695.1 Mycobacterium sp. | reverse complement strand
TCACCGAGGCGTAACCGCGCGACACCGACTCCAGCCCGTTGGCAAGTACGTCCCAGGCCGCCGCGGCCGCCATCAACGGTCCCGAGCCGTCACCGGCATACATCCGGGCCGAGTTAAGCTCCGGCGGCAGCGAACCGAAATCCAGCATTTGTATTCCCCTTCCTCGCTCGGCCCGTCGAGGACAGCCTCGGTGGCCGGGCCGTCAGAACCGTTGAGCCCGTTCGGCGATGGCATTCCTGGTCGGCGGCATTACCGCCGCGTGGTACAGCGTTCGCAGCGCCGGGCGCCGGTGCGTCCGCCAACCGGCGCCGATGGCGGTCGGCGCCGTGGGCATGCGGGCGAAGCCGCCGAAACTGCCGAAGCGGGCGAAGCCGCCGAAGCCGCCGAAGCCGCCGAAGCCGAAGTCGCGAATGCTGATCCGGCGACCGAGAATTGAATCGCCACTTGGGTTCCTCCGCGTCACATATGGCTGCTGCTGCGCAATCGGGCAGCAGCAGTACTCATCTGTTCTGTCCGAAGGGACCGTTGGCCGTCGACAGTGACGCACAGTTATGGCGGGCCCCACCACCTCATGCGTTGCCGCCAGCGGTGTGCGCCCACCGGCAACGCAACGTTATACCTAGGAAACAGTTAAACCGATCAGTGACCGTTCGACAAGGAGAAGCAGCAATGTACAGCAGATTTCCAGCTAACTTCACCAGTACACCCAGTTAGGCGCGAGCCGGTCGCGGTGGGGCCGACTCTGGGTAATCGCTCGCAACGAGCCCGCAATCGAACGGCCCGCCGGCGCGCCGAGCAAACGGAGATGTGGATGTCCGGACGTGCGGGCGCAGCACTGGGAGTGGTTACGTGCGCGCTTGGGACATGCTCGTCGGGCCCGGCAAGCGAGCAGATCGGCACGGCCTCTCGGCAGCGCCGGGGTTTGCTCGTAACGGTGCTGTGGTACTCGAATCGCCGGAACGGCGGTGTACGTCACATTTGTCCTATAGCATGATGAAAATTGCCGCGCTCCGGGGGTCACGTAATTCCTACGCGTGTGTGAATCTCTGATGACATTTCGGTAATGGGAGGACCGGGAGAGACGATACGCAGTCTGCAAATTTCGGTGAGGTCTGCTGGAAGTCTCCTGTAGATCGGCCTTTTCGCGTTGTCGAATGATGCCGGTTCGGCTTGACTTGCGGCGGTTAGTTGAAGTGCGTCGCCAGGTCGGGAGGCCGACACTGGCACGGTGGCGGTTGGGACTCGCCATATCCGCGTCAGCGTCGACGCGGCAGTCCCTGCGGGGAAGACAAGTACAGGGCTGGCCGATTGTGCGGCCACGTGACGCGGAGGATCCATAAGTGCCCGTTCGAGTTCCGTCGACTCCTGCAATCGAGACTCTTGGTTTCCGCGGTGTGCGCCGCGGCGCCGGCGCTGGCCGGTGCGCCACAATCGGCGGCAGCTGAGCTGCTCATCGGCGAAATGGCGCCGGACGCAAGCGGTTTCGGCCTACGCTGGAGAAACGCCGGAGATGCCCGGGAAGTACCCCGGATGTACGATTGAACGGCGCGACCCCGCTCCGCGTCACGACGAGTCACTCCAAGATCTCTTCTTTTCTAGGTGTCTG
>JAQTVU010000492.1 GCA_028706695.1 Mycobacterium sp. | reverse complement strand
ACTGGCATGCCGTGGGCGCGGCACAACTGAAAACATCAACACTGCTTTAACGAGCACCAACAAGTCCAGGAGGACATAAAAGTGGCGAAGGCGAAGTTCGAGCGGACGAAGCCGCACGTCAACATCGGGACCATTGGTCACGTTGACCACGGCAAGACCACGCTGACCGCGGCTATCACCAAGGTTTTGCATGACAAGTTCCCGGATTTGAACGAGTCGCGTGCATTCGACCAGATCGACAATGCGCCCGAGGAGCGTCAGCGCGGTATCACCATCAACATCTCCCACGTGGAGTACCAGACCGAGAAGCGCCACTACGCGCACGTCGACGCCCCCGGCCACGCCGACTACATCAAGAACATGATCACCGGTGCCGCCCAGATGGACGGCGCGATCCTGGTGGTCGCCGCGACCGATGGCCCGATGCCGCAGACCCGTGAGCATGTTCTGCTGGCCCGCCAGGTCGGTGTGCCATACATCCTGGTCGCGTTGAACAAGGCCGACGCCGTGGATGACGAGGAGCTGCTCGAACTCGTCGAGATGGAGGTCCGCGAGCTGCTGGCTGCCCAGGAGTTCGACGAGGAGGCCCCGGTGGTGCGCGTCTCGGCGCTCAAGGCGCTCGAGGGCGACGCGAAGTGGGTCCAGTCCGTCGAGGAGCTGATGAACGCCGTCGACGAGTCGATCCCCGACCCCGTCCGCGAGACCGACAAGCCGTTCCTGATGCCCGTCGAGGACGTCTTCACCATCACCGGGCGCGGCACCGTGGTCACCGGTCGTGTGGAGCGCGGCGTCATCAACGTCAACGAGGAAGTCGAGATCGTCGGGATTCGCCCTGCGACCACCAAGACGACCGTCACCGGTGTGGAGATGTTCCGCAAGCTGCTCGACCAGGGCCAGGCCGGTGACAACGTCGGGCTGTTGCTGCGTGGCATCAAGCGCGAGGACGTCGAGCGCGGACAGGTCGTGACCAAGCCCGGCACCACGACCCCGCACACCGAGTTCGAGGGCCAGGTCTACATCCTGTCCAAGGACGAGGGTGGCCGGCACACGCCATTCTTCAACAACTACCGTCCGCAGTTTTACTTCCGCACCACCGACGTGACCGGTGTGGTGACGCTGCCGGAGGGCACGGAGATGGTAATGCCCGGTGACAACACCAACATCTCGGTGAAGCTGATCCAGCCCGTCGCCATGGACGAGGGTTTGCGTTTCGCGATCCGTGAGGGTGGCCGCACCGTCGGCGCCGGGCGGGTCGTCAAGATCATCAAATAATTCGCAGCACCGGAGCGGCGTCCATCCGCATCGGTGGGCGCCGCGCTGGGCTGCGCGCATACCTTGCATGTCTCACTCGGGTCGTGCGCGCAGAAGCTGCGAGTCGTCGCAACGTCGTCGCCCTGATCGACTCCTGCCAGCAAGATCACGGCGCGCCATGCGGACGGCAGTCGCCCACGACCGTCGCCTCGCCGACCGGGCGGCGGCGCGCCAGGAATCTGACGCCGTGCCCGGCGAGCTTCGCGAACGGGGAGCGCGAGTCGGCCCGCTGTCCGAGCGCCTCGATCCGCTGGCAAACAGCATCGCGTCGGTCGGCCGACGGGGCGCGGGGGTCGGCCTCGACATCGGCGGGGGCGCCCGCTCGGACAACGTGCCCTAAACCAGCCCCGGGAGCGCCGGGTGTGCGGCAGCCGCCCGGCGCTCACGGCGCCAGCCTATCCAGCCCGGCGCCGGCGACGTCGAACGCTCTGCCCAGTGCGACGGGCAACGGGATTGACTCGTCAGCGAGCCACTGTTCATAGGCGCTCAACGCCACCGCCAACATGGTCCAGGCGACGGTCTGGGGCAGCGAGTCGGTCGTTTTGCCGCCCAGTCGGCGGGCGACGAATCCGGCGATCACCGCGCGCCATCCGGCGTACATGGTCATCGAGTAGGCCTGCAGTTCCGCCGTCTGCAGGATGACCCGCATCCGCTGGCGGTGCCGGACGGTCTCGGACTCGTCAAAAGTGTTGAACGACAATAATGCATCCCGCAATGTCTCACCCAGCGGAACCGAAGTATCGACGCGGGCGAGCAGGTCGCGCAGGCGGGTGAGGTGGCTGTCGAAATCACCCCAGGGGATGGCGTTTTTGGACGCGTAATAGCGGAAGAGGGTGCGCCGCGAGATGCCGGCGGCGTGGGCGATGTCGTCGACGCTCACCTCGGCGAAAGCCCGGGTGCTGAACAATTCGATGGCGACGTCGGTGATGTGGTGCGGCGCCGTCGCGCGGCGCCGGCCCACCCGTGGCTGCGGCATCGTCGGGACCCCGCCCTTCCGTTTCGGCACTCGATGCCATATTCTGGTCGGCGAATGCGACGCAATCCATCGTCGTCGACCCCTGACGAAAGGCAAGCCCCGTGGACGAGCAGACCGACATCGACACCCAACTGATCGCCGAGACGCTGGTCGAAGAGGTGTCCATCGACGGGATGTGCGGGGTTTACTGACCGTCCTTCCAGGGTGCCGGTACCTCGGGACGCCCCGGTGACAGTCTCTACGGCGACTGGGTGCACCTACCCTGGGGCAGCAGGTTGAGCGGCCGCCCGTCGCGACGTTAGCGACGGGTTATCGGATGCATATCCGATGCCTTGGCGTGTTTAGCCGGCCGCGGGCCGGAGACGATGCTGTCATGGCGCCGGGCTCGGAACGGCGACGGGCCTCGTCATTCGGCAGCAAACCGGCCGAAGAGGTCGTCGCCGCAAACCCAAGGTCTTGTTCCAGAAGTACTGGCATGGCGTGCCGGACGCGGTGTACGGACCATCCTGGGCCCCGTCACCCGAGGCGGTGAGGCGCACGCTGCTGTTCGGGATGGGCCTGTCTGTGGGGCCTGAGGCCGGCGCGGAGAACGTCTTACGTACTGCCCGTGGCGGACCGGACGTGGCTGGAGGGAAACCGCGAGGATCGAGCCGTCGATTGTGGGCGACCCCTCAACGCGCCGGGAAAAATTCATTTTCCAGGATCAACAATTGGTGCACGCCAGTTGAATTCGAATTACCATCGGCGGGTGCCCGTACTCGGCGAATTAGGAACTGCAACGTCGAGCCAGCTA
>JAQTVU010000023.1 GCA_028706695.1 Mycobacterium sp. | reverse complement strand
CCACACCGCCGTCCATCGCCACGCCGCGCTGCCGTTCTTCCAGCCACCGCATGACGCCGTCGGCGGCCGCCAGGCCGTAGGCGCTGCCGCCGGCGAGCAGCACCGCGTCGACGAACCGCACGGTGTTGGCCGGGTCAAGCAGATCGGTCTCCCGGGTGCCCGGCGCGCCGCCGCGGCAGTCGACCGCGCCGACCGTGCCGGGCGGGGTCAGCACGACGGTCACGCCGCAGGCCCAGCCCGCGCCCAGCGACGCGTCGAGGTCGAGTCTTTGATGGTGGCCGACGCGGATCCCGTCGACGTCGGCGATGGAGTTCATCCGGCGGGCTTTCCCATCAGCACCAGGACCAGATACTCCTGCAAGACGGTAAGCCATTGGTAGACGTCGAAGTGCGCGGCCAACGGGTGGTCGGCCGGCAGGCGATCCGGACCGTGTGGCCCGATCTCGAGCAGGACCCCGAGCATCAGCCGGATGTCGTTGACCGCCGCGACCCAGGCGTTGGCGTTTTCCTCGGTCAACTCCAACTTGCCGCCGTTGTGCGGGATCGTCTGCAAGAACTGTTGCGCCGCGGCGCGTTTGGCGTCGAGGATTTCCGGCTCGTGCAGGTTGCGCAGCGCGGCGTTGAGGCGTTCGGAAACCCCGGGCGGAAGGTCGTCGCCCTCGGGCCTGTGGAAATCCGGCAACAGTCGGCGCAGCGTCGGGTCGCGCGGCGGTTCGGAGTTTCCGGGCTTGATGCCGGTGATCTGCTCGAGTTCGTCAGCCGGCGACGAGGATTCCCGCTCGTCGAGCAACCCGATCGTCGCGCTGACCAAGTTTGTGAGCAGGGCGGCCTCATCCGGTGCCAAGGCAGACCGAAAACGAGGACCGTCGGCGGTCTGCACGCGCTTCCATTTCCGCACAAAAAGTCCCGGCCGACCTCTGATCTCAGCGATCCTGCTGCATCGTCGCCCACAAGCCGGCGGCGTGCAGTTTGGACACATCAGCTTCCATGGATTCGCGGCTGCCCGCCGACACCACCGCCTTGCCTTCGTTGTGCACCTGCAGCATCAGCTCGGTGGCGTGCGGCTCGCTGTAGCCGAACAGCTTCTGGAAAACATACGTCACGTAGGTCATCAGGTTGACGGGGTCGTCCCATACGATGGTGACCCAGGGACCGGCCGTGACGTCTACCGGATCGGTCTCGCGTTGTCCGGTAGTGCCCGGCCTGGTGGGCGCCGACGTAACAACCATGGCATATACGATACCGAGCCGCCCATGCGGATACATCTGGATGCCGGTGGATGCCGGGCCGCCGATGACAGCCGATACCGTAACGGGATGAACGACCCGGCCCCCACTGGGCTGCTGACCGACAGGTACGAGCTGACCATGCTGGCGGCGGCGCTGCGCGACGGCACCGCGAGTCGCCGGACCACCTTTGAGCTGTTCGCCCGCCGGCTTCCCTGGGGCCGCCGTTACGGCGTAGTCGCCGGAACGGGCCGGCTGCTAGAAGCGCTGCCGCAATTCAGATTCGACGAGGAGGCGGGCCGGCTGCTGTCGCGGTTCCTCGACGCCGACACCGTGGGCTACCTGCGTGACTTCCGGTTCGGCGGCGACATCGACGGCTACGCCGAAGGCGAGCTGTATTTCCCGGGTTCCCCTGTGCTGTCGGTGACCGGCAGCTTCGCCGAGTGCGTGGTGCTCGAAACGCTGGCGCTTTCGATCTTCAACCACGACAGCGCGATCGCATCGGCGGCCGCGCGGATGGTCAGCGCCGCCGGCCGGCGCCCGCTGATCGAGATGGGATCGCGGCGCACCCACGAGCAAGCCGCGGTCGCCGCCGCCCGGGCCGCCTACATCGCCGGCTTCGCCGCCTCGTCGAACCTGGAGGCGCAGCGCCGCTACGGCATCCCCACCGAGGGCACGGCCGCGCACGCCTTCACGATGCTGCACACCCAGCCGCACGGCCCCGACGAGATCGCCGCGTTCCGCGCCCAGATCGACGCGCTGGGCATCGACACGACGCTGCTGGTGGACACCTACGACGTCACCACCGGCGTGGCCAATGCCGTGGCCGCCGCCGGAACCTCCCTCGGCGCGGTCCGGATCGACTCCGGTGAGCTTGGAGTGCTGGCCCGCCAGGCGCGCGAACAGCTGAACGAGCTGGGCGCGACCAACACCCGCATCGTGGTCTCCGGTGACCTCGACGAGTTCTCCATCGCCGCGCTGCGCGCCGATCCGGTGGACAGCTACGGGGTGGGCACGTCGCTGGTCACCGGCTCGGGCGCCCCGACCGGCAAGATGGTCTACAAACTGGTCGAGGTGGACGGAATGCCGGTGCAAAAGCGCAGCAGCCACAAGGAATCCCTCGGCGGCCGCAAGCAGGCGCTGCGGCTGTCGCGACCGACGGGCATCATCACCGAGGAGCTGGTGTATCCGGCGGGCCGCCCGCCCCGCGTCACCGAAGCGTGCCGGGCGCTGACCGTCCCGCTGGTCCGCGGCGGCCAAATCGTGGCCGACACCGGCCATTGCGCGCTGGAAGCGGCGCGCAAGCTGGTTGCCTCCGGCCTGCGCAGCCTGCCGTGGGAAGGGCTGGCCCTGACGCCCGGCGACCCGGCGATCCCGACGCGGCACATCCCAGTCGTCCCAGTCGTCCCAGTCGTCGAGGAGTGAGGACGCCCCAGGTGTCGGGGTCCGTCTCCCGGTCCGTCCCCGAGCTGCTGGCCGTCGCCGTGGCCGCGCTGGGCGGCAGTGAGCGCGTCGGCCAGCGGGAGATGGCCGACGCGGTGGCCCGGGCGTTCCAGACCGGTGAGCACCTGGTGGTGCAGGCCGGCACCGGCACCGGCAAGTCGCTGGCGTACCTGGTCCCCGCCGTGGTCCGCGCCCTCAGCGACGAGACGCCCGTCGTGGTGTCGACGGCCACCATCGCCCTGCAGCGGCAGCTCGTCGATCGTGACCTGCCCCGGCTGGCCGACTCGCTCGCCGCCGCGCTCCCCCGGCCGCCGCGGTTCGCGCTGCTGAAAGGGCGGCGGAACTACGTGTGTCTCAATAAGGTTCATAACGGTGGCGCTGGGGCCGGTGACGGCGGCGGCGACCGGCCCCAAGAAGAGCTCTTCGACCCGATGGCCGCGACGGCCGTGGGCCGCGACCTGCAACGGCTCACCGCCTGGGCCTCGACGACCGAGTCCGGCGACCGCGACGAGCTGAAGCCCGGCGTCGGCGACCGGTCCTGGGCGCAGGTCAGCGTCTCGGCGCGGGAATGCCTCGGCCTTTCCCGCTGCCCGTTCGGCTCCGAGTGCTTCTCCGAGCGGGCCCGCAGCGCCGCCGGCCGCGCCGACATCGTCGTCACCAACCACGCACTGCTGGCCATCGACGCCGTCGCGGACTCTGCGGTGCTGCCCGAACACGCGTTGCTGGTGGTCGACGAGGCACACGAGCTGGTCGACCGGGTGACGTCGGCAGCCGCCGCGGAGCTGACGTCGGCCACCCTCGCCGTCGCGGCGCGACGGATCGCCCGCCTGGTGGATCGGGAGCTGACCCAGCGGCTGGAGGCCGCCACGGCCACCTTCGCCGCAGCCGTCCACGATGCCAGGCCCGGGCGCATCGACCATCTCGACAATGAGCTGGCGACCTACCTGACCGCGCTGCGCGATGCGGCCACCGCGGCGCGGTCGGCCATCGAGACGACCAACGACCCGACGGCGGCGTCGGCGCGCGCCGAGGCGGTCGCGGCGCTCGGCGAGATCGCCGACACGGCATCGCGGGTGCTGACATCCTTCGGTCCCGCGATCCCGGATCGCACCGACGTCGTCTGGCTCGAGCAAGACGACAACGCGGGTTCGCCGCGTGCGGCGCTGCGGGTGGCGCCGCTGACGGTCGCGGGGCTGCTGCGCCACCGCGTCTTTTCCCGTTCGACCACCGTGCTGACGTCGGCGACGTTGACGGTCGGCGGATCCTTCGACGCGATGGCCGCGGCCTGGGGCCTGTGCGCCCCGGACACCGACGGCCACCCGCCGTGGCGGGGTCTCGACGTCGGATCGCCGTTCCGGCACGCCAAGGCGGGGATCCTCTACATCGCCGCGCAGCTGCCCCCGCCGGGCCGGGACGGCACCGGCTCGGCCGAGCAGCTCACCGAGATCGCCGAGCTCATCGCCGCGGCCGGCGGGCGCACCCTGGGCCTGTTCTCGTCGATGCGGGCGGCGCGGGCCGCCGCCGAGGCCATGCGCGAACGGCTCTCGACGCCGGTGCTGTGTCAGGGCGACGACAGCACCTCCGCGCTGGTCGAGCACTTCAGCGCCGAGCCCGAGACGTCCCTGTTCGGCACCCTGTCGCTGTGGCAGGGCGTCGACGTGCCGGGGCCGTCCCTGTCGTTGGTGCTGATCGACCGCATCCCGTTTCCCCGGCCCGACGATCCGCTGTTGAGCGCCCGGCAGCGCGCCGTGGCCGCACGCGGCGGCAATGGTTTCATGGCCGTGGCCGCCAGCCACGCGGCACTGCTGCTGGCCCAGGGCGCCGGCCGGCTGTTGCGCCGCGTGACCGACCGCGGCGTGGTGGCGGTGCTTGACTCCCGGATGGTCACCGCCGGTTACGGCGGCTATCTGCGAGCCTCGCTGCCGCCGTTCTGGCAGACCACCGACCCGGCGCTGGTCCGCGCGGCGCTGCAGCGGCTGCGCACCGCGCCGGACCGCCCGTCCGCCTGACGCGGCCCGCCTACCCGGCGAGGGCGACCAGACCGAGCTCGCTGCCGGAGGCGAGCATGGGGTGGCGGGGCAGCACGCGCACCGTGTATCCCACCGCTCCCGCGACCGGCAGCGGCGTCGTCGTCGAGAAGATCTCGTTGCCGCCGTCGGCGGTGCCGGTGTGTGGCATCTCGACGGTGAGCGGATCCACCAGCGCGTCGCCGGCTTCGACCCTGCCCAGCACCGCCTGCACGGTCACCTCGTCGGGCCGCAGCCCGCCCAACCGCACGGTCGCGGTCAGGGTCAGCTTCGAGCCGAGCAGCGGGGTGTCCGGCAGGCCGGTGCTGTCGACATCGGCGATGGCGATGTGCGGCCAGGCTTCTTCGGCGCGACGGCGGTAGGCGGCCAGCTCTCGCGCGGCGCCGAACCGGGCCCCGTCGGTCTCGGCGGGCGCGGTGGTCCTGCGCAGCGACTGCGCGGCCGGCGCGTAGTAGTGCTCGACGTAGTCGCGCACCATCCGGGAGGCCAGCACCTTGGGTCCCAGCGTCTGCAGGGTGTGGCGTACCAATTCGATCCACCGGCGCGGCACCCCGTGCTCGTCGCGCTCGTAGAACTTGGGCGCCACCGCTTGCTCCAACAGGGTGTACAGCGCGTTCGCCTCCAGGTCGTCGCGGCGGGTCTCATCGGCCAACCCGTCGGCAGACGGTATCTCCCAACCGTTTTCGCCGTCGTACCACTCGTCCCACCAGCCGTCGCGGATGGACAGGTTAAGCCCGCCGTTCAGCGCGCTTTTCATCCCGGAGGTGCCGCACGCCTCCAGCGGACGCAGCGGGTTGTTGAGCCAGACGTCGCAGCCCCAATACAACAGCCGGGCCATCGACATGTCGTAGTCGGGCAAGAAGGCGATGCGGTGTCGCACCTGCGCCCGGTCGGCGAAGCGCACGATCTGCTGGATCAGGGACTTGCCCCCGTCGTCGGCGGGGTGCGACTTTCCTGCGACGATGAGCTGGATCGGCCTTTCCTCGTCGAGCAACAGCCGTTCGAGGCGTTCGGGATCACGCAGCATCAGGGTCAGCCGCTTGTAGGTCGGCACCCGCCGGGCGAACCCGACGGTCAGCACATCGGGGTCGAATGCGCTACCGACCCAGCCGAGTTCGGCGTCCGACGCGCCGCGCTCGAGCCACGACCGGCGCAGCCGCGCCCGCACGTCCTCGACCAGCAGCGACCGCAACTGCGAGCGGATCCACCACAGATGGCCGGAATCGACCTGCTGCACTCGCTGCCCGACCGCGGGCTCGCTCCAGGAATCCGAGCCAGCCAGCTCGCGGCCCAGCTCCAGCCACTGCGGCGCGGCCCAGGTGGGGGCGTGCACGCCGTTGGTGATCGAGCCGATCGGCACCTCCTCCGGATCGAATCCCGGCCACAGCTCGTTGAACATGGCCCGGCTCACCCGCCCGTGCAGCAGCGAGACGCCGTTGGCGCGCTGCGCCAGCCGCAGCCCCATGTGCGCCATGTTGAACTTGGTCGGGTCGTCCTCGGCGCCCAGCGCGAGGATGCGGTCACCGGGCAGCCCCGGCAGCAACGCCGATCCGCCGCCGCGGTCGGGGTTGGGATCGACGAAGTAGCGCTGCACCATCTCGAGCGGGAACCGGTCGATCCCGGCGGCCACCGGGGTGTGCGTGGTGAACACGGTGCCGGCCCGAACGACCGTCAGCGCGGTGTCGAAGTCCAGCCCCGCCTCGGTGACCAGCTCGCGGATGCGTTCGGCTCCGAGAAACCCGGCGTGCCCCTCGTTCATGTGGAACACCTCGGGCGCGGACAGCCCTTCGATGGCGGTGAACGCGCGAATCGCCCGCACCCCGCCGATCCCGGCCAGGATCTCTTGCGCGATGCGGTGTTCCTGGTCGCCGCCGTAGAGACGGTCGGTGACGCTGCGCAGGTCGTGCTCGTTCTCGGGGACATCGGAGTCCAGCAGCAGCAACGGGACACGACCGACCTGCGCGACCCAAATCCTGGCCCGCAACCGTGCCGCCTCGGACAGGTTCAGCTCGACCAGCACGGGATCGCCGGTGGTCGGGTCGGTGAGCAGCCGCAACGGAAGCCCCTGCGGGTCCAGCGACGGGTAGGTCTCGCTCTGCCAACCGTCGGCGGTCAGCGACTGCCGGAAGTATCCGGAGCGGTAGTAGAGGCCCACCGCGACCAGCGGCACGCCCAGATCCGACGCGGACTTGAGGTGATCACCGGCGAGGATGCCCAAGCCGCCCGAGTAGTTCGGCAACACCTCGGCCACGCCGAACTCCATCGAGAAGTACGCGATGCAGGCGGGCATCGCCGCTCCGGCGTCTTGCTGGCGCTGATACCACAGCGGTCGGCTCAGGTAGTCGTCCAAGTCGGCGGCCAGCGTGTCGAGCCGGCGCAGGAAGGCCTCGTCGACCGCCAGTTCGTCGAGCCGCGCGGGGCTCACCGCCCCCAGCAGCGCGACCGGGTCCCGGCCGCAGTGCTCCCACAGCGTCGGGTCGATGGTGGCGAACAGGCCCTGCGTCGGCTTGTCCCACGACCAGCGCAGATTGGTGGACAGCTGTTCCAGCGCGGCAAGGCGCTCGGGGAGATGAGCACGGACGGTAAAGCGTCGGAGGGCCTTCACACGTCACCACCTTACTGAGATTTCCAATCCGTGCAGGACGGCGGACGGGCCATTCGCCTGCGCGGGTGTGGCCGGACACTAGTGTGGGTACCGGGTGACCATGGTCAGATGACCAAGGCGGGCGTGGCAGCTCCCACGCGCAGAAGTTTCCCGACGAGGCATTCCGCGACGAAGGACACCGCGGTTTGGCCGCACAACCGGAACGGAGTGGTGGTGCCCGGTCGTGTCGAGATCGATGACGTCCAGCCCGTCGTTTCCTGCGGCGCGTACCCCGCTAAAGCGGTGGTCGGTGAGGTGCTTCCAGTAACCGCCACGGTGTGGCGAGAAGGCCACGATGCCGTTGCGGCAACCTTGGTGGTGCACTACCTCGGCCCCTGCTATCCGCAGGTCACCGAGGCACGCCGAACAACGGCGGTGCGCGCGCCCCAGAAACCGGTGGCCGGGGACGACGAGCGCGCCAGGCCGCTGCAGCTTCCCATGACGATGGGCGACGAGCCATACGTCTTCCACGGGCAGTTCACCCCCGACCGGGTGGGCCTGTGGACGTTTCGGGTCGACGGCTGGGGAGATCCCATGCACACCTGGCGGCACGGGGTGCTCGCCAAGCTCGAGGTCGGGCAGGGCGCAACCGAGCTGTCCAATGACCTGTTGATCGGCGCCGCGCTGTTCGAACGGGCGGCCACCGGCTTGCCGACAGAGCACCGGGGACCTTTGCTGGCCGCGGCCGAGGCGTTGCGGACTCCCGGGGATCCGGTGACCCGCATCGCGCTGGCCCTGGCTCCCGACATCGAAGAACTGCTGGCGAGCTATCCGCTGCGCGACCTGCTCACCACCGGTGAACAGTTCGGAGTCTGGGTCGATCGGCCGCTGGCGCGCTTCGGCTCCTGGTATGAGATGTTCCCGCGGTCCACCGGAGGCTGGGATGAGCACGGCAAGCCGGTGCACGGCACCTTCAAGACGGCGGCCGCGCAGCTTCCGCGCATCGCCGAGATGGGTTTCGACGTCGTGTACCTGCCGCCGATTCACCCGATCGGCAAGGTACACCGCAAGGGCCGCAACAACGCGCCCACCGCAGCGCCCGGCGACGTGGGCTCCCCGTGGGCCATCGGCAGCGACGAGGGCGGCCACGACGCGATCCATCCCGCCCTGGGAACCATCGACGACTTCGACGAATTCGTCTCGGCCGCGCGGACGCTGGGAATGGAAGTCTCGCTGGATCTGGCGCTGCAATGCGCTCCGGATCATCCCTGGGCCCGCGAGCACCGCGAGTGGTTCACCGAGCTGCCGGACGGAACCATCGCCTACGCGGAGAACCCGCCGAAGAAGTACCAGGACATCTACCCGCTCAACTTCGACAACGACCCGGCCGGTCTCTACGACGAAGTGCTGCGCGTGGTCATGCACTGGGTGCACCACGGCGTCAAGTTTTTCCGGGTCGACAACCCGCACACCAAGCCGCCCAACTTCTGGGCCTGGCTGATCGGGCAGGTCAAGGAGCGCGACCCCGACGTGCTCTTCCTCTCCGAGGCGTTCACGCCGCCCGCCCGCCAGTACGGGCTGGCCAAGCTGGGCTTCACCCAGTCCTACAGCTACTTCACCTGGCGTACGGCCAAATGGGAACTCACCGAGTTCGGCCAGGGCATCGCCGAACTGGCCGACTTCCGCCGGCCCAACCTGTTCGTCAACACCCCCGACATCCTGCACGCCATCCTGCAGCACAACGGCCCCGGCATGTTCGCCATCCGAGCGGTGCTGGCGGCCACCATGGGCCCGGCCTGGGGGATGTACTCCGGTTACGAGCTCTTCGAGCACCGCGCGGTGCGGGAGGGCAGCGAAGAGTACCTGGATTCGGAGAAGTACGAATTGCGTCCCCGCGACTATGCGGGCGCGCTGGCCCAAGGACGTTCCCTGGAGCCATTCATCAAGCAGCTCAACACGATTCGGCGCCTTCATCCCGCACTGCACCAGCTGCGCACCATTCATTTCCATCCCGTGGACAACGACGCGCTGCTGGCTTACAGCAAATTCGACCCGATCACCGGCGACTGCGTGCTGGTGGTGGCGACGCTGAACGCGTTCGGGCCCGAGGAAGGGACGCTATGGTTGGACATGGCGGCGCTGGGTATGGAGTCCTATGCGCGATTCTGGGTGCGGGACGAGATAACGGGCCAGGAATTTCAATGGGGTCAATCGAACTACGTTCGGCTTGACCCCGCCCGAGCGGTAGCGCACGTCATCAACATGCCACTCATACCGCATGAATCCCGAATTACGCTGCTACGCAGGCGATGAACTCCACCGGAGGTGAAAGCGACATGAGTCACGCCGACCAACTCGCCGCAACGCATCTGGCGCCCGACCCCGCCGACCTGTCGCGGCTGGTGGCCGGCACGCATCACGATCCGCACAGCATCCTGGGTGCCCACGAGTACACCGACCACACCGTCATCCGGGTATTCCGGCCGCAAGCGGCCGGGATTGTCGCGCTCATCGGTGGGGAACGGTATCCGTTGCAGCACATCGACTCCGGGTTGTTCGCCGTCGCGCTGCCGTTCACCAACCTGATCGACTACCGCCTGCAGGTGACGTACGAGGGTTCCGAGCCCCTCACCGTGGCCGACGCCTACCGCTTTCTGCCCACCCTGGGCGAGATGGATCTGCACCTGTTCGGCGAAGGCCGCCACGAGCGACTCTGGGAGGTCCTGGGCGCCCATCCCCGCTCCTTCACCACTGCCGACGGCGTCGTGGCGGGAGTGTCGTTCGCGGTGTGGGCGCCGAATGCCAAGGGAATCGGCCTGATCGGCGAGTTCAACGGCTGGACCGGCAGCGAGGCGCAACTGCGGGTGCTGGGCTCCTCGGGGGTATGGGAGTTGTTCTGGCCCGGGTTCCCGATCGACGGGCTCTACAAGTTCCGCGTGCACGGCGCCGACGGGGTGGTCACCGAACGGGCCGACCCGATGGCCTTCGCCACCGAGGTGCCGCCGCACACCGCGTCACGGGTGACGGTCAGCGACTACCGCTGGAGCGACGAAGACTGGATGGCGCGGCGCGCCGAGCGCAACCCGGTGTTCGAGCCGATGAGCACCTACGAGGTCCACCTCGGCTCGTGGCGCCCGGGCCTCAGCTACCGCGACCTCGCCCATCAGCTGACGGAATACGTTGTGCAACACGGGTTCACCCACGTGGAGCTGCTGCCGGTGGCCGAGCACCCGTTCGCCGGCTCGTGGGGATACCAGGTCACGTCTTACTACGCGCCGACGTCGCGGTTCGGCACGCCCGACGAGTTCCGTGGACTGGTCGACGCCCTGCACCGGGCGGGCATCGGGGTGATCGTCGACTGGGTGCCGGCCCACTTCCCCAAGGACGGCTGGGCGCTGGGCCGCTTCGACGGCACCCCGCTCTACGAGCATTCCGATCCCAGGCGGGGCGAGCAACTGGACTGGGGCACTTATGTATTTGACTTCGGACGTCGGGAGGTGCGCAACTTCCTGGTGGCCAACGCGTTGTACTGGCTCGAAGAGTTTCACATCGACGGCTTGCGGGTCGATGCGGTCGCCTCCATGCTCTACCTCGACTACTCCCGCCCGGAGGGCGGTTGGACGCCCAACATCTACGGCGGCCGGGAGAACCTCGAGGCGGTGCAGTTCCTGCAGGAGATGAACGCCACCGCGCACAAGACCGCGCCGGGCCTCGTCACCATTGCCGAGGAGTCGACCTCGTGGCCCGGCGTGACGCGGCCGACCAACCTCGGCGGGCTGGGCTTTTCGATGAAGTGGAACATGGGCTGGATGCACGACACGCTCGACTACATCGGCCGCGACCCGATCTACCGCAGTTTCCACCACGGCGAGATGACGTTCTCCATGCTCTACGCGTTCAGCGAGAACTACGTGCTGCCGATCAGCCATGACGAGGTGGTGCACGGCAAGGGCACCCTTTGGGGCCGGATGCCCGGCAACAACCACGCCAAGGCCGCCGGGCTGCGCAGCCTGCTTGCCTACCAGTGGGCGCATCCCGGCAAGCAACTGCTGTTCATGGGTCAGGAATTCGGGCAGCACGCCGAGTGGTCCGAGGAGCGCGGCCTGGATTGGTGGCAGCTCGATGAGCAGGGTTTCTCCAACGGCATCCTGCGGCTGGTGGACGACATCAACGCCATCTACCGCAGCCATCCCGCGCTGTGGAGCCAGGACACCGTCCCCGAGGGCTATTCCTGGATCGACGCCAACGACTCCGCCAACAACGTCTTTAGCTTCCTGCGCTACGGCCGTGACGGCTCGGTGCTGGCCTGCATCTTCAATTTCGCGGGCTCGCAGCACAGCGGCTACCGGCTGGGTCTGCCCGGCGCCGGGCGCTGGCGCGAGGTGCTCAACACCGACGCGAGGGACTACAACGGCTCCGGGATCGGCAACCTGGGCGGGGTCGACGCCACCGAGGACCCCTGGCACGGGCGCCCGGCATCGGCCGTGCTGGTGTTGCCGCCCACGTCGGCGATCTGGCTGGAACCCCAGTAACACGCTCAGTACAGCGCGTTGGCGAGGTTACGCCGGCCCGCCACGACATCGGGGTCGGCGGGGTCGAAGAGTTCGAACAGCTGCAGCAGCCGGGTGCGGACCGTGGTGCGCTCGTCACCGGAAGTGTTGCGCACCAAGGCGATCAGGCGCTCGAAGGCGGCGGCCACATCCTGGTTGAGGATTTGCACGTCGGCGGCCGCGAACGCGGCCTCGATGTCGCCCGGCGCGGCGTCGGCGACGGCGACGGCATCCGGTCGCTGCGCGGTGGCGCGCTGCAGAAAATCGATCTGCCGGATCGCGCCGTTGGCCTCCGCGCTGCCCGGGTTGGCATCCAGGATGGCCCGATAGGACCGCCGGGCGGCGTCGAAGTCGCCGGCCTCGAGCTGCCGGCGGGCCTGTTCGAGTTCGGGGTCGGCTTGAGCGGCCTCCCCGCCACCGCTGGGACCGCGCAGCCTGCCGGCCGTCGCCGAGAGCAGCGAGTCCACCCAGCGGCGCAGCTGGTCGGCGGATTGCATGCCCTGGAAACTGGACAACGGCTGCCCGGCGGCCAACGCCACGACGGTGGGAACACCCTCGACAC
>JAQTVU010000491.1 GCA_028706695.1 Mycobacterium sp. | reverse complement strand
GCCACAGGTGCTCGGCATGCACCCGCAGCACAAGGATCGCAGCGTGCGGTTCCGCGGCTTCCAAATCCGGTTGGCCGAACGGCCTGCTCGGATCCCGATGCACGGCCAAAACCCCCACGACATCACCCTCGAGCCCCGGAAGCGGAAGGCACATCCGGGCGACCGTTTGCGCCCCGTTGAGATCAAGCAGCTGGCGGTGCAACGCATTTCGGGGTGAGTCGTTGTCCAGCAGCACCGGTTTGCGGGTGCGGGCCACCAATCCGGTAACCCCGAAACCGACCTGCAACTTCAGGGAGCTCGCGGAGGGATGCGCCGGGCAGATGTCGACGATGCGCAACGCCTGGCCCTCGATGGCGTAGATAAGCACACCGTCGGCGTCGAGCAGTCGGGCGAGGTCGGCCGCGGTGGGCACCGCGCCGGCGGCGACTCGGGTCAGGTTGCTCAACGGAACAGCCCCTCGCGCAAAGCGACTGCGATGGCACCGCTGCGGTCGGAGACCGCCAGCTTGCGGTAAAGCCCGCGGATGTGCGTCTTTACCGTGTCCTCGCTGATCACCAGCTTGCTCGCGACCGCCTTGTTCGAGTGCCCGGAAACCAGCAGCTCCAGCACCTCCGACTCACGTTGGGTGAGGCCTAGATGGGCGCCGGGCCAGAACTCGCCGCGGGACAGATGCGCGGCAGACAGTGCCACCCGACCCGCGAGGCCCTGGTCGACGACGGTCTCACCCTCGCGGACCCGACGCAGATGCCCGACGAGCTCCTGCCCGTCGATGCGCTTGAGGATGTAACCCGAGGCGCCGAGTCGCAGCGCCTGGTAAAGGTAGTGCTCGTCGTCGTACACCGTCAGCAGTACGACCTTGGTATGCGGATGCTGCGTGGTGATCTGCCGGCATAGGTCCAGGCCGCTGTCCGGCCCGATGCGGATATCGCACAGCACGACATCGGGCTTCTCCTCGGCGATCATCCGCAGCGCCACCGCCGCCGTCGTCGCCTGACCGACGATCACGACCTCCTCTGGAAAGTGGCCGAGCATGGTGTCGAGCCCGTGCAGCACCATCTCGTGGTCGTCGACGAGTACGAGTCGCAACGGGGTCGGCGGAGCCGGACGCGATACCAGCATTGGTAGTCAGCCCCCTATCCCTGTCGGTGACGTCTGCAGGCGTGAGAATGCGATCGGGTCAGCTGCCGACGCCTCGTTGGGTGGTGGAGCCCGTTTGTCGGCCGGGTGCCGGGGCCCGACCTGGAAGGGTCACGCACTGCTGCGTCGAGCGCGCCGCTCAGCGCGCCAAACTCACGGCCCTGGGCGCGGTCGCCCGCTCCGTTCTGGTCGTCTGAGCTTTCACCGCGACATGAGCGGCTCGGCTCTCCCACTGTGCCCACTGTGCCCATTGCGCCCATTGTGACTTCCACTGTGAACTTCCATTGTGACTTCGATTTGTGGCTTTGACGAGGCCGCAGGGTGCACTTGACGCTGCGGTCCGCACATCTGCTCCCCCCGCAGAAAGCCTGACGCCCCGCTCGGCCCGCCGGATGTCCGCGACGAACCGGGGCCTGCTGCCCGGCGCTCCGGCGCCTACCGGGACGGGACCTCCGCCCGCTGGTCCAATCCAGCTTTCCGGACCCAACATGCCGCCAGCCTACGGCCCTCGACGGCACATTCCGCCGAATATCACCCAGCGCTCCACCCCCGAGGGTGAACGGCCCGCGGGTGCGCGGCGGTGGGATGAACTACGACTGATCAGCCGCTTAAGAAAGGCCGCGCCCATGCAGCCCCTCATCGTGCCCTCGGTGTTGCCCGCCGACTTCGCTCGCCTCGGCGACGAGGTGGCGGCGCTGTGCGAGGCCGGGGTGGATCGAATCCAATGGGACGTCATGGACGGTGTTTTCGTGCCCAACATCACCTTCGGTCCCGACGTCATCGCCGCCGCGCGACCGCACAGCACGGTCGAATTCGAGGCCCACCTCATGGTCGTCAACCCTGACGAGCTCCTCGGTCGGTACGTGGACGCGGGTTGCGAACTGGTCATCGTGCACGCGGAGGCCTGCACCCACCTGCACCGCACGCTGGCGCGCATCCGCCAGCTCGGTGCACGCAGCGGCGTGTCACTGAACCCGCACACCCCTGTCGAGATGGTCGCGCATGTGCTGGATGAGGCAGACATGGTGCTGGCCATGACCGTCAACCCGGGATTCGGTGGCCAGAAGTACATTTCCGCTGTGGAGCAGAAGATGACGCGCCTGCGGGGGATGATCGACGCCTCCCGGCTGCCCATCGAGCTCGAGGTCGACGGGGGCATCACAGACCAAACCATCCGAGGGGCGGCCGCCGCCGGCGCGGACGTATTCATCTCCGGTTCGTGGATGTACTCGTATCCCGACGGCAAAGCGGCCGCCGTCAAACAGTTGCGAGCAGCCGCGATCGAGGGCGCGGCGCAACGAGTGGCCGCCCGATGACCGACGTCCTGCAGCCCAAGCCAAATGTCGCGGGCCAGGCGGCTTTCCCGTTCGTGCCGTCGGCGGATACCGATCGGCTGGCCGTCGACACGCTCCGCTTCCTCGCCGCCGACATGGTGCAGGCCGCCAACAGCGGCCACCCGGGGATGCCGATGGGCGCCGCTCCGATGGCCTGGACGCTGTGGAGCCGCCACCTTCGCCACGACCCGGCCGCGCCCGACTGGCCTGACCGGGACCGCTTCGTGCTCTCGGCGGGCCACGGCTCCGCGCTGCTCTATGGGCTCTTGCATATCTTCGGCTACGACCTTCCCGTGTCCGAGTTGCGCAGGTTCCGCCAGTTGGGCTCCCACACGCCTGGCCACCCGGAGTACGGGGACACCCCGGGCGTCGAATGCACCACCGGACCGCTCGGTCAAGGCCTGGCCATGGCGGTGGGAATGGCCGTGGCCGAGCGCATGGCGCATGCCCGTTATCCCGAGATCACGGACCACCACACCTACGTGATTGCCGGCGATGGCTGTCTGATGGAGGGCATCAGCCATGAGGCCGCATCCTTCGCGGGACACCTCGGTCTCGGCCGGCTGGTGGTGCTCTGGGACGACAACGCCGTCACCATCGATGGCAGCGTCGACCGATCG
>JAQTVU010000490.1 GCA_028706695.1 Mycobacterium sp. | reverse complement strand
GAAGACCGGCCAGCGAATGCACGGCCTGCGGCGACCCGTCGCAATCGACCAGCCTGCAATGCAGGGCCGGCTCCTCGTTGACGATGGTGCGCCCGAGTCCCCACAATGCCGCCTGAACCGGGTCGACCGGCTCGCCGGATTCGGTTGCCACCGCACGTTCGGTGATGATCCACAGACCGCCGGGCAGCTTGACCGCCGAATCGTCGGCCTGCAGGGTGTGCACGGCACCGAGCAGATGGGCGATCTCGGTTTCCAGCCGCGCGGTCGATTCGGTGCTCGACTCCTGGGCACCCGGTCCGGTGCTGCGCCAGACGATGCCGGCGAACGGCATAGCGCGGTCTTTCGCCTGTGCCAACAACTGCCCCACGGGTTCCGGACCCGTGATCGGGTCGACAGCGACGCAGCCCGGCAGCTCGGCCGCGAGCTCGTCGAATCCGGCAACAAGCCAGGTGCCGGCCACCTTTGCCGCGCCCGCAGCTTCCCTGCCCGGCGGGGGCGGCACCTCGTGCCAGCCGAGGGTGTACAGCAGCCGGGTGGTATCGCCGCCGAGCCCGCGCAACAACGCCTCCCGCGGGGCGCGTTTGACCGTGAACTCGCGAATCCCGCCGAGGGGGCGGCCGCCCCGATCGACGAAATCGAGATCGAAGACCTGGGTTTCGCTGGCGAGGCCGCTGGTGTGCCAGCTGGCGCGGCAGTAGAACCGCCGGGGCATCTTCTCCCGCAGCATTACCTGTCCGTACCGCAGCGGCAAGAACAGATCGCTCACGCCCTGCTCGGCCGCGAGAAGCGCCGGGAACGCCGGGAACGCGACGCCGGTGCACAGGTCGAGCAGCACCGGGTGCATCGGCTCAGTTCCGAGGTGTTCGGCGAGTTCCTCGCCGACGACGATGTCGCCGATCGCCTCACCCTCACCGAGCCACAGCGACTTCAGGCAGCCCGACCAGTTGGGTCCCCACGCCAGCTCCATGTCGGCGAAGGTCTCGAACAGCTGCTGCGGACGCATGCGCTCCATCCGTTCGATCGCCGCCTCGATGGAGTATGCGGGATCCGCCGGCTCGGCCTCGCTTCCGGTGCCACCGCGGATGAGCGTGCCATCGGCATTCAACGACCATTCGGCATCGCGAACACCGTACGGGCGGCTGTGCACCCGAAAACTCCACCCGACCCCGTCCTGCCGGCCGCCCTCGAGCGGGTGCAACATCAGCTGCACCTCACGAGAGCTCTTCTCCGGCAAGATGATCGGCTCGTAGAAAAAGACGTCCTGCACCCGCGCCGGTGCGCCGGCGGCGGCCAGGGCCATCGCCGCATACGTCGCCCCAGGAACGACGACGGTGCCATAGATGACGTGATCGGAAAGCCAGGGCTGCGACTTGACCGACAGCCGACTGGTGTAGACGGCATCTCCGGAAGCGAGATCCTTTGCAACACCGAGGACTCCGGATACGGCGGCATGCCCGTCGATGCCGGCCATGCCGCTGGCGCCGGAAGATTTGGGCCAGAAGCGACGGCGCTGGAACGGGTAGGTGGGCAGCTCGAGTCTGCGGCGGGGTCGACGGTGCAGCGCAGCGAAGCCGGGACGATGTCCGCTGGCGTAGGCCCCGGCCAGCGCCTCGGCGATCTGGCGCCGGTCGCCGACACCCTTGCGCAGGGAAACGAGCGCACGCGGCGCGGCCAGGTGGTCCGGCCAGACCTGCACCGCAGCCCCGGTCAGCACCGGTTGCGGACCGATCTCCATCAACACCGAGCAGCCCAGCGCCGCCACGGTGCGCACGCTTTCGGCGAACTGCACCGGCTGACGGGAATGGCGCCGCCAATATTGGGCGTCCAACGGTGTTTCCGCCGTGAGCACCGCACCGGTGCGGTTGCAGACCAGCGGCAACGTCGGCACCGCGAACTGCAACCGCGCAGCGTAGCGCGCGAATTCGTCGAGCACCGGCTCCAGCAACTCCGAGTGGAAGGCGTGGCTGGTCTCCAGCCAGCTGCACCGGACCGCGTCATTGCCGCACCTGGTGACGATCTGCTCCAGATCCGCGCCGGGACCCGACAGCACCGTATTGGGGCCGTTGTAGGCGGCGACCGACACCCGGGAGAACGCGGTGGCGACCTCCTCGACGTAGTTGGGATGGGCGAACACCGCCATCATCCGGCCACCGTCGGGCAGACTGCCGAACAGCCGGCCGCGCTCGGCCATCAGCCGGGCGCCGTCGTCCAGGCCGAAGATTCCGGCCACGCACGCCGCCGCGTACTGGCCCACGCTGTGCCCCAGGACCACGTCGGGCTCGACGCCCCACGACTGCCACAACCGCGCCAGGCCCATCTCGACGGCGAAGAGCGCGGGCTGCGCAAACGACGTGTGCCGCAGGATGTCTGCGGTGTCGCGGTCGGTGGCGAACAGCACGTCGAGCAACGGGCGCGGCAGCATCCCGTCGACCGCGTCCGCGCAGCGCCGCACCGTGTCGGCGAAAACCGGCTCAGCGTCGAACAACTCGCGCGCCATCCCCGGGTACTGGCTGCCTTGCCCGGTGAACAACCACGCCGTCGTCGGCGGGTCCGCGCACTCGCCGCGCACCACTCCCGGTCGCATCCGGTTCTCGGCCAGCTCGGCCAGCACGTCGCGGGCGCTCTGCACCGAGTCCACGACCAGCGCGGCCCGGTGTTCGAAATGCGAGCGCCCGGCCCCGGCGGTGAAGCACACATCGGCGATGTCGACTTTCGGATGGGTGTTCAACCATTCCCCATAGCGCTGCGCCAACGCCACCAAGCCCTGCGGCGACCGCGCGGACAACGGCAGCACGTGAACCGGCTCCGCTGGCCCGTCATACTCCGACGCCACGGCGTCGGGAAAGGCGTCGCTTGTCGAGTATTCGTCGGCGGTCGCCGAATGCGGTGGCGCCTCCTCGACCAGCACGTGTGCGTTCGTGCCGGTGAAACCGAAGGCGCTGATGCCGGCGCGTCGCGGCCTGCCGTTGGCCTGCCACGGAATCGCCTTATCCACGACCCGCGCCGGCAGGGAATCCCACGGGATATGGGGCGACGGCACGGTGTCGGCAAAGTCCCGTTTCACGAGGTCAGCAGTAGTTTGACGGGTCGGATTTGATC
>JAQTVU010000489.1 GCA_028706695.1 Mycobacterium sp. | reverse complement strand
TGCGCTCTGCCAGCAAGCGCTCATAGACCGAGTCCGTGAGGTTGAGCCCCTGCGAGTTCACACGCATGTCAGTCACGACTGGGTTACCTGCTTTCTCGAGTTCTGTATTCACCGACCCTAACCAACCGGGCGCCCGGCGTGACGGCCACGCAACCCCTCAATCGGGCGCGTTCGCTCACAGCGTCATTGCGTTGCGTCCCCGGAGGGCTCCGGAGGCCCGGCGTCATCGGCCGACTGCGCCTCATCGGCCGCCTGCGCCTCATCGGCCGACTGCGCCTCGGCGGCCTTACCGCGCTTGCCGAAGAACTCGGCGGTGTCGATCGGGTTGCCGTCGGTATCGGTGACCGTCGCCGCATCGACCACCGCGGCGATGGCCAGGTTGCGCCGCACGTCGGCGAACATGGCCGGCAGCTGATTGTTCTCCTGCAGGTAGCCGAACAACTGCTGGGGTTCGACGCCGTACCGCCAGGAGGTCGCCACCAACCGGTCGGTCAGGTCGTCCTGGCCCACCTCGATGCCCAGCTCGTCGGCCAGCGCATCCAGCAACAGCTGCCTCTTGACGTCCGTCTCCGCGGCGGTGCGGGCCTCCGCCTCGAACTGTTCGCGCGTCTTGCCCTGCTGCGCCAGCACCTCGGCCAGCTTTGCTTCGTCGTCGTCGATGCCGTGCAGCGCGTCGTGCATGACGCTGTCGAACCGGGCCTGCACGATCGCCTCGGGCAGCGGCACGTCGACCAGTTCGAGCAGAGCCTCGACGGTGGCGTCGCGGATCTGTTCGGCCTGCCGAACTCGCTTCGCCCGCCACACCTGCTCGCGCAGATTGGAGCGCAGCTCTTCGATCGTGTCGAATTCGCTGGCCAGTTGGGCGAACTCGTCATCGGGCTCGGGCAGTTGGCGTTCCTTGACCGAGCGGACGGTGACGGTCACCTGCGCGTCGCGTCCGGCGTGCTCGCCGGCCGCCAGCTTCGCGGTGAATTCCCGGGACTCGTCGACGGCCAAACCGACGACCGCGTCATCCAGGCCCGCGATAAGCCGGCCGGAGCCGACCTCGTGGGACAATCCCTGTGCGGCGGCGTTCGGCACCTCCTCGCCGTCGACGGCGGTGGACAGGTCGATGGAGACCAAGTCACCGGTGGCCGCCGGCCGCTCCACCTCGACCAGCGTGCCGAAGCGCGCCCGCAGCGCCTGCAGTTGGGCATCGACGTCGTCGTCGCTGACCTCGACGGGCTCCACCGACACCTTCAGCGCACCCAAGTCGGGAAAAGTGAGCTTGGGACGAACGTCGACCTCGACACTGAACGCCAGCTCCTGGCCGTATTCCTTTCTGGTGACCTCGATGTCGGGCTGGCCGAGGGGATGGACGTCCGACTCCGCGACCGCCTGGCCGTACCGGGCCGGCAGCGCCTCGCTGACGACTTGGTCGAGCATCGCCTCACGGCCGAACCGGGCCTCGAGCAGCTTCGCCGGTGCCTTACCGGGCCGGAAGCCGGGCAGCCGCACCTGTTTGGCCAGCTCCTTGTAGGCCCGCTGAAAGTCGGGCTCGAGTTCTGTGAACGGCACCTGCACGTTGATGCGCACCCGGGTGGGGCTCAACTGGTCGACGCTGCTCTTCACGGGTTGGCTCCTCGCTGGTCGTTTCTGGCTGTCGGTGGCTTGCTGTGGGGTGGCCCGCCGTGCCGGCGCTGTCGCGGCATCGGGCCGGTGGTCGCGCTGGTCGGGGTGACAGGATTTGAACCTGCGGCCTTCCGCTCCCAAAGCGGATGCGCTACCAAGCTGCGCTACACCCCGCGCTGACCAGGCGATCCTACGGCCCAACACGACCGCGTTCGCCACCGGCCGCGCAGCCAGCCCAGACCTCACGGTGCGATCACAAAACGGTGTCGATTAGATTTGAACTCGGCGGACCTATACAGTCTCGCTCGACTAATACACGCGGGCGTAGCTCAATGGTAGAGCCCTAGTCTTCCAAACTAGCTACGCGGGTTCGATTCCCGTCGCCCGCTCGGGCTGGCAGTTGCGCGATAGAAAGGCGCCATGAGCGACCTCAAAACAGGCGTGGCGATCCACGGCTCCTGCGCGTCGAAGTTCGTTCGGGTGCGCGACGCGTTCGAGCGTAACTTCGAGCAGCGCAACGAGGTCGGCGCCGCCGTCGCGGTCTGGGTGGACGGCGACCTGGTGGTCAACCTGTGGGGCGGTTGGGCCGATGCGGCGGGTGCCCGCCCCTGGCGGGAAAACACGCTCACGACCGTCCTTTCCGGGACCAAGGCCCTGTCCGCCACTTGCGTGCATCAACTGGCCGACCGCGGTCAGCTGGACCTGCAGGCCCCGGTGGCCCGTTACTGGCCCGAATTCGGGCAGGCCGGCAAGGAATCGATCACTCTTTCGATGGTCATGAGTCACCGTTCCGGCGTGATCGGGCCGCGGACCCGGATGAGCTGGGAGAAAGTCGCCGACTGGGATTACGTCTGCGGGCAGCTGTCCATCGCGGAGCCGTGGTGGCAGCCGGGCACCGCCCAGGGCTACCACATGACCACGTTCGGTTTCATCCTCGGCGAAGTGTTCCGTCGGGTCACCGGTCGCACCATCGGCCAGTATCTGCGTACCGAGATCGCCCAGCCGATCGGCGCGGACGTCCACATCGGCTTGCCCCCCGCCGAACAAGTCCGCTGCGCCGAGCGGATCAACAAGCCGCACGCCCGGGACCTGCTCAGGGACGTGAACGCCCCCGGCCATCCGACCAGCCTGTCCGAACATCCCAAGGCGGGGTTGTCGGTGTCGATGGGTTTCGCCTCCGACGACGAGCTCGGCTCCCATGACCTGCAGCTGTGGCGTCAGCTCGAGTTCCCGGGCACCAACGGCCAGGTGTCGGCTCTGGGATTGGCGACCTTCTACAACGCGCTCGCCCAGGAGAAGCTGCTGAGCCGCGAGCACATGGACCGGGTCCGGGTGTGCCAGGGCGGCTTCGAGTCCGACTTGGTGCTCGGGCCACGCGTGGCCGACCACGGCTGGGGCCTGGGTTACATGCTCAACCAACGCCGCGTCAACGGCCCCAACCCGCGGATCTTCGGACACGGCGGCCTGGGCGGGTCGTTCGGGTTTGTCG
>JAQTVU010000488.1 GCA_028706695.1 Mycobacterium sp. | reverse complement strand
CTAGAGCAGCGCCAGCACGTCGCGCAGGTAATCACCCAGCCGTTCCGGCGGGACCGCCGAATCTTCCCAGCCCGCGCGGGTTTCGGGACCGTCCGGCGGGCGCGCGGTGGCGCCCAGGCCGGCCTCCCGCGCGGCCCACACCTGCTGCTGCTCGGCGGGGTCGCTCAGCACCGTGGCGGCGAAACGGGGAACCCCGCGCAGGGCGCCGACCATGGCCGTGGCTTTTCGTCCGGCCTCCTGCTGGTCGTCCCCGTCGAACTGCGCCATCAGCCAGGCCCGGCCGTCCGGCAGCCGGCGCAGGGCCTTCTCGGCCAGCCGCCGGGAGTGCTCGAGCGCGACCAGCCGGTGGTCGAAGCCTTCCAGGGCCGTCGGCCGGTGCGCGAGGATGGCCGGCACCGCGTCGGCGGCGGCGGGGATGTCGTCGAAGCCCAGGACCACCAGCGCCGTGGCCGCCGGCACCCGCACCAGGCTCAGCTCCGCGCGCAACACCGCGACCAGCGTGCCCTCGGACCCGACCAGCGCCTTGGCCACATGAAAGTTGTTCTCCGGCAATAGCGAATCGAGGTTGTATCCCGAGACGCGCCGGGGGCTGTCCGGGTAGCTGGAGCGGATGTCGGCGGCGTAGTGTCCCGTGAGGTCCTTGAGTCCGCGATAGATCTCGGCGCGCCGGCCGCCTCGGCCGACAATGCGCGCGAACTCGTGGTCGCCGGTTTCCCCGACCCACATCCGCAGCCCGTCGTAGGTCACCACCTCCAGGCGGCGCACCGAGTCGGCCATCTTGCCGTACGCCTGCGCGGTGGACCCGCACGAGTTGTTGCCGATCATCCCCCCGATCGTGCAGCTGACGTGGGTGGCCGGCCTGGGACCGACCATCCAGCCCGATGGCCGGAGCCGGGCGTTGAGGTCGTCGAGCTTGATCCCCGGCTCCGTCACGGCCATTCCGGCGTCGGTGTCCACGGAGAGGACGCGGGTGCAGTACTTGCTCCAGTCGATCACCACCGCCGCGTTGCAGCACTGCCCGGCCAGGCTGGTGCCACCGCCGCGGGACAACACCGGCATGTCGTGGCGCCGGCACACGGCGATGGCCTCGGCCGCGGCCTCGGGGGTGCGGGGCACCACCACGCCGATGGGTATCTGGCGGTAGTTCGAGGCGTCGGTGGAATAGGTCGCGCGCGAGCCCGGGTCGAATCGAACCTCGCCGTCGACGTTGTCGCACAGCTCGGATGCGACCGCTTCGAACAATTTCGGAACCCGCTCAAGCCGTCTCGCGGTCACGCCCACTCCTCGCCAGTCACCCGCCAATTACCCGCCAATTACCAAGGCACACGGTACTGTTCGATAGCGTCGGGGCGCAGGGTAAGGCCATGGCCGGGCCGGTCCGGGGCGGGTCGCAACGACCCGCCCAGCGGCTCGGCGGTTCCGTCGAAGGCCATTTGCTCGATGCGGACGTGGTCGTGGAAATACTCCAGGTGCCGCAGGTTAGGGGTGGCCGCGCCGGCGTGCAGGTGCAGACCGGGTGCACAGTGCGCGGAGATCTGCAGCCCGTAGGAGGCGGCGACCGCGGCCACCCGCAGCCATTCGGTGATGCCGCCGCAGCGCGAGGCGTCGGCCTGCAGGCAGTCCACCGCCCCGGCCTCACACATGCGGCGGAAATAGGTGAGGTCATAGCCGTACTCGCCCGCGGTCACGTCGGCGTCGACCGCCTGGGAGATCAGGCGCAGTCCGTCGAGATCGTCGGAGGACACCGGCTCTTCGAACCAGCGCACGTCCAGGTCGGCGGCGTCGGCCATCACCCGAACCGCTTGCTTGCGGGTGTATCCGCCGTTGGCGTCGACGTAGAGTTCCACACCGTCGCCCACGGTCTCCCGGGTCTGGCGCATCCGGGCCAGGTCGCGATCGAGGCAGGTGCCCCACGATTCGCCGATCTTGATCTTCACCCGGGGGATCCGCAGCCGCTCGGTCCAGTCGACGAGCTGATCATGCAGCCGATGCTCGTCATAGGTGGTGAATCCGCCGCTGCCGTACACCGGCACCGTGTCGCGCACGGCCCCGATCAGCCGGTGCAGCGGCAGCTCCAGCAGCCGGGCTTTGAGGTCCCACAATGCGACGTCGACGGCCGAAAGCGCCTGTCCGCCCACGCCCGGGCGGCCGATGTTGCGCAACGCCTCGATCATCGTGGCGGACGCCCCGGTGACGTCGAAGGCGTTGTGCCCGATCACCTGCTCGGCGAGCACGCCCTGGATCAGCGCGGCGCACCCGGGACTGCCGTAGGTCCAGCCCGTTCCGACCGCGCCGTCGCCATGCGCCTGCACCACGATCATCGTGGTGGATTCCCAGCTCAGCGTGCCGTCCGCCTCGGGCGCGTCGGTCGGGATCGTGTAGGCAGCGACGGTCAGGTCGTGCACCGTCGCCGCCGACTTGTCGACCGCTGCCGAGGTGGCCATGCTCAGCTCTTCTTGTGCGGCAGGAATTCCTGCGCTTTCGTCTTCATGCCCATCTTGACGAAGCCGACGCGGTCCTCGTCCCCGGAGAGCACTGCGGTGCTGGCGGCCTTGAACTGGTCCCAGGTGGCATGCGGCGGGATGGGTGGCATGTTCGGGTCGGTGTAGACGTCGAGCACGGTGGGCCGGTCGGCCGCCAGCGCCTCGCGCCAGGCGTCGGCGAGTTCATCCGGATCCTTGATCGCCATCGCGTGCAGGCCCAAACTCGAGGCGAACGCCGCGAAGTCGACGTCGGGCAGATTCTGGGATTCGGGGAACTTGGGCGCGCCGGCCATGGCACGCATCTCCCAGGTGACCTGGTTGAGGTCGTTGTTGTGCAGGACCGCCACGATCAGGCGCGGGTCGCCCCATTCCTTCCAGTACCGCTTGATGGTGATGAGTTCGGCCATGCCGTTCATCTGCATGGCGCCGTCGCCGGAGAAGGCGATCACCGGCCGCCGCGGGTGGGCGAACTTGGCGCCGATCGCGTAGGGTACGCCGGGGCCCATGGTGGCGAGGGTGCCCGACAGGGAGCCGCGCATGGTGCCGCGGAATTTCAGGTTGCGCGCGTACCAGTTGGCCGACGACCCGGAGTCGGCCGTGACGATGGCGTCGTCGGGCAGCT
>JAQTVU010000487.1 GCA_028706695.1 Mycobacterium sp. | reverse complement strand
GCATAGCCGTGCTGCGCGCACTCACGGTTCCGGCGGGCGACGCCGTGCCGCTGCTGCTGCCCGCTCTGGAACGGGCGCTGGCGGGGCGCGATTCCGCGCTTGTCCCGGTGCCGGCCGGGCACGATGACGAAACCCTGCGCGCGCTGCGGGTGGGTGAACCGATCGACGACGACGTGGCCGTGGTGGCGACCACGTCGGGAACCACCGGCGCGCCCAAGGGCGCCCTGCTGGCCGCCGCGGCGCTCACAGCCGCCGCGGCGGCCACCCACAACCGGCTCGGCGGGCCGGGAACCTGGCTGCTGGCGCTGCCGCCCTACCACATCGCCGGGATCCAGGTACTGGTGCGCAGCGTGCTCGCCGGCTCCGAACCCGTGCAGCTCGACGTCTCCTCCGGCTTCGACGTCACCGAATTGCCCAGCGCGGTAAGACGAATGGGTTCGGGCCGCCGGTACACCGCGCTGGTCGCCGCGCAGCTGGCCAAGGCCCTCACCGACCCGGCGGCCGCGGCCGCGCTCGCCGAGCTCGACGCCGTCCTGCTCGGCGGCGGACCGGCTCCGCGGCGGGTGCTCGACGCCGCCGCGGCGGCGGGCATCGCGGTGATCCGCACCTATGGGATGAGCGAGACGGCGGGCGGCTGCGTTTATGACGGTGTTCCGCTCGAGGGTGTCCGGCTGCGGCTGACGTCCGGCGGGCGCATCGTCATCGGCGGCGCCACGCTGGCCAGCGGCTACCGCAACCGGGTCGACCCCGATCCGTTCGCCGAGCCGGGCTGGTTTCACACCGACGATCTCGGCGCCTTCGATGCGGCCGGCGCGCTGAGCGTGCTGGGCCGCGCGGACGATGCGATCAGCACGGGCGGGCTGACGGTGTTGCCCCAGCCGGTGGAAGCCGCGCTGGGCGGCCATCCCGCCGTCGGCGAGTGCGCAGTCTTCGGGCTTGCCGACGATCGGCTGGGTCAACGGGTGGTCGCGGCGGTCGTGCCCGCCGAAGGGTGCGCCCCGCCGACGCTGCAGGAGCTGCGGGCCCACGTGGCCCGCGCGCTGGGCGCCACCGCGGCGCCGCGGGAGCTGCACATCGTCGATGCGCTGCCGCGGCGCGGCATCGGCAAGGTGGACCGGCTGGCCTTGGCCCGCCGGTTCGGCGGCGGCCAACAGGCTTGTCGGCCGTGAGAATTGCGCGACGGGACGGACTGGCGGTCACGGTCGGGGCGGTTGTGGTGGCGGCCGCGTTCGTGCTGCCGCGACTGAACCGGGGCGTCAAGCCGCGGCTCGGGGTCGGCCCGGAGCGGTTCGCCACGCACGCCGGCGCGGCGCCGATCTTCGGTACGTGGGACATCCACGCCGGCTGGGGCACCGGCCCGGCCGTGCTGCTGGCGGTCGCCGCCGTGACATGGGGACCTGCGGTGGCGCAACGCCTTTCGTGGCAGGCGCTGCCGCTGGCCACGTGGGCCGCGGCCAGCGCGTGGGCGTTCGCGCTGGCCATGATCGACGGCTGGCAACGCGGCTTCGCCGGCCGGCTGACCAGCAGGGACGAGTACCTGTCCGAGGTGCCGGGCGTCACCGACATCCCGGCAGCGGTGCGCACGTTCTCCACCCGCATCCTGGACTTCCAGCCGCACTCGTGGACCACTCACGTCTCGGGGCATCCCCCCGGTGCGCTGCTGACGTTCGTCTGGCTGGACCGCGTCGGCCTGCACGGCGGCGCCTGGGCGGGCCTACTGTGTCTGCTAGCCGGCTCGAGCGCGTCGGCGGCCGTGGTGATCGCCGTCCGGGCGCTGGCCGACGAGCAGACCGCGCGGCGGGCCGCGCCGTTCGTGGCGGTGGCGCCGACGGCGATCTGGGTGGCGGTCTCGGCAGACGGTTATTTCGCCGGGGTCGCGGCCTGGGGCATCACCCTGTTGGTGCTGGCGGTGCATCGCGGGGTCCGGTTTCCCGCGGCCGCCGCCGCCGGGGCGGGTTTGCTGCTGGGCTGGGGGATCTTCATCACCTACGGCCTGATGCTGATGGGACTTCCGGCGCTGGCGGTGCTGGCCGCCGGGCGTCCGGGGCCCGGCCGGCGCCCGGGGCTGCGGGCGCTCGTCGCCATCGCGGCGGCGCCGGCGGCGGCACTGGCGGTGGCCTTCGCCGTTGCCGGATTTTCCTGGTTCGACGGCTATACCCTTGTGCAACAACGCTATTGGCAGGGTATCGCCAAGGAGCGGCCGTTCGCGTACTGGTGGTGGGCCAACCTGGCGTGCGTGGTGTGCGCGATCGGGCTGGGCAGTGTGGCCGGCCTCAGCCGGGTGTTCGACAGCCGGGTGTTCGACGTGGCGGGCCTGCGCCGCGGCGGCTTTCAGCTGCTGCTGCTGGCGATGCTCGCCGCCATCGTGGCCGCGGACCTGAGCATGCTCAGCAAGGCCGAGGTCGAGCGGATCTGGCTGCCGTTCACCGTGTGGCTGACCGCGGCGCCCGCACTGCTGCCGGACCGGTCGCAGCGGGTGTGGCTGGCGCTCAATGCCGCTCAGGCGTTGCTGCTGAACACCATCATCGTCACCAACTGGTAGGCGAATGTCGGCGGGCGGCCCGTTACCGGTCAGGGCGCGAGCCTGACCAGCCCCGGCGGCTCCGCCGGCGACGGCTCGTCCGGTTCGCCGCCACCACCGCCACCGTCGATGCCACCGCCCGGACCGCCACCGGCGCTGATGCCGCCGCCCGGACCTCCACCGCCGCCGCTGCCGGCGCCGGCTCCGGCTCCCGGCTGAGGGCCGGTGGCGGGAGGTTCCGCCTCTGGCGGCGGGGGCGGCTGCTGCGGGGGCGGCGGCTGCTGCTGCGGCGGGGGCGGCTGCTGCGGGGGCGGCGGCTGCTGCTGCGGAGGCGGGGGCCGATGCCGGGGTGGAGGCGGTTCCGCGATCGGCCTGGGCGGTGACAGGATCTGCGCCGTCGGGGGTGGCGGTGGAATCGCCGGCGGGTCCGGGGTCATCTCCCCCGCGGGAACCGGTCGGATCAGCGAGGTGAGCGCTGTGCCGCGCCGGTACCTGGCGACATGAGGGGTCGGATTCTTCGCTCCGGCAACCGGATTGGCCATGATGGGAACGATCTTGCCCTGATCGGCCGGGCAGTAGGCCTCCACCGAAGCGGT
>JAQTVU010000486.1 GCA_028706695.1 Mycobacterium sp. | reverse complement strand
GCAGCATGCGGTCGGCCAGCGTGGACTTGCCGTGGTCGATGTGGGCGATGATGCAGAAGTTCCTGATCTGCGCCGGCGCGGTGAAGGTCTTGTCGGCGAAACTGCTGATGGGAATCTCCTGGTGTACTGATGTCGACAGCGCTTCAAAGGCGTTATGAGGTTTCAAAGGCGCTATGAGCGGTGCTCGCGGGCACATCCAGCGTATCCATGTGGGGCGTCCGGGACATACTTGGACACCATTGGAGCCGACCGCTCGCGTCTATGCTGCCAATATGGCCTCTGCCCGGGAATCGCAGTGGAAGACGTTTCAGCGGTTCGCCGAGAAGCTCGTCTTCAACGGGGCCCCACGGCTGGTTCGGCACGTGCATACCTCGCAGACCGTGCTGCGTGAACTACAGCAGGCGGTGAAGATCACTGCGAACGTGATCGCCGCGGTCGCGCCGCCGCCCGCCGAGGCCGCCGCGGGACGGCCGGTGACCAGCCTCAGCTCCCCTACCGCGCAACGGGCCCGCAAACTGGTGTACGCGCCGGATCTCGACGGCCGGGCCGGCTCGGGTGAGATCGTGTGGACGTGGGTGCTCTACGAAGACGATCCCGCCCGGGGGGAAGACCGTCCGGTGCTCGTGGTGGGCCGCGAGGGCAGCGTCCTGCTGGGGTTGCCGGTCTTCCGTCAGGAGCGCCATGCCGCCGATCGGGCCTGCGTCGCGATCGGGGCGGGCAACTGGGATTACGAGGGCCGGCAGAGCTGGGTCCGGCTGGACCGGGTGCTCGACGTGCCCGAGGAAGGTATCCGCCGCGAGGGCGCGATCTTGGAACGAAAGCTCTTCGACGTGGTGGCCGCCCGACTGCGCGCGGAATACGGCTGGCTGTAGCTTGTCGATAGGAGGAGCCAGGCAATTGGCCTTGGCCCGAGCCGGGCAATTTAGCCTTGCGTGATGTAAGAGTGCAGCTGCTGCTGCTGAGCTTCGAGCTCCTCCATTCGCGACTTGACGACGTCCCCGATGCTGACGATGCCGCACAGGTTCTTCCCATCGAGCACGGGCACGTGGCGCACCCGCTGATTTGTCATCAACGCGCTGATGGTGTCGACGGTGTCCGACTTGGTGCAGGTGGCAACCGCGCCGGTCATGATCTTGGCGACCGGGCGGGACAGCACGCTGACACCATGCGCGTGCAGTTGCCGCACGATGTCGCGCTCCGACACGATGCCGACCACGCCGTCGGCCCCGGCCACCACCATCGCGCCGATGTTGTGCTCGGCCAGACCGGCCAGCAGTTCCCGGACCGTCGCGTCCGGGCCGATGGTCACCACCGCCGCCCCCTTGTTCCGCAAGATGTCCGCGATCCGCATCATGGCCTCCTGCCGGTGGTGATCCGCCTCACACTAGGTTACAGCGTCCCTACCGCCCGGTCGACGGCGAAGAAACCGCCGCCGATCTTCCGGCCGGCAGCAAAGCGCGCCAATCGGCCACCGGCGCGCCGCGGCTTGCAAGGATGAAGGCCATGATCGAGATCACGCTGCTCGGAACCGGTAGTCCCATCCCCGCCCCGAACCGCGCCGGGCCGGCGACCCTGGTGCGGGCGGGCGGTCAGGTCTTCCTGGTGGACTGCGGGCGCGGAGTGCTGCTACGCGCGGCGGCGGTCGGCGTGGGCGCCGCGGGCCTGTCGGCACTGCTGCTCACCCATTTGCACAGCGACCACATCGGTGACCTCGGCGATCTGCTGATCACGCGCTGGATCAGCACGTTGGCGCCCGATCCGGCGCCGCTGCCGATCATCGGGCCACCCGGCACGGTGGAGGTGGTGGAGGCGACGCTGCGAGCGTTCCGCCACGACATCGGCTACCGGATCGCTCATCACCCCGATCTGGATGCGCCACCGTCGGTGGACGTGCATGAACACACCGAAGGCCCGGTGTGGGATCACGGCGGCGTATCGATCCGGGTGAGTCCTACCGACCACCGGCCGGTCACGCCGACAATCGGATTCCGGATCGAGTTCGCCGGCGCTTCAGTGGTGCTGGCCGGCGACACGGTACCGTGCGCCGGCCTCGACGAGCTGGCCGCCGGCGCCGGCGCACTGGTACACACCGTCGTCCGCAAGGACCTCGTCGGCAACCTCCCGCAACAGCGGCTCAAAGACATCTGCGATTACCACTCGTCGGTCGAGGAGGCGGCGGCGACGGCGGCCCGCGCGGGCGTGGACACTCTGGTGATGACCCACTACGTGCCGGCGTTGGTGCCCGGCCAGGAGGACCAGTGGCGGGTGCTGGCGGCCGGCGAATTCGGCGGCCGCATCGAGGTCGGTGACGACCTGCACCGGGTCGAGGTGTCATCGAGGGGTTGACGCCGCGGCTCCCGCGCTTTGGCACAAGCCCGGTCGGAGTGACCGAGGAGCCCAACACCGCCACTTCGCCGAGATGATGGGCACTCGGCCGACCCGAGCGTCGAGCGCTCGAACTAGACGGCGCGCCTGAGGTCGTCGGCCTTGTTGAGCTGCTCCCACGGCAGTTCGATGTCGGTGCGGCCGAAATGCCCGTAGGCGGCGGTCTGCGCGTAGATCGGGCGCAGCAGGTCCAGGTCCCGGATGATCGCGCCGGGCCGCAGGTCGAACACCTCGCCGACGGCCTTCTCGATCTTGGCCGGATCCACCGTCTCGGTGCCGAAGGTCTCGACGAACAGGCCGACGGGCGCGGCCTTGCCGATCGCGTAGGCCACCTGCACCTCGACCCGCTGAGCCAGACCGGCGGCCACGATGTTCTTGGCCACCCAGCGCATCGCATACGCCGCCGACCGGTCCACCTTGGACGGATCCTTGCCGGAGAACGCGCCGCCGCCGTGGCGGGCCCAGCCGCCGTAGGTGTCAACGATGATCTTGCGCCCGGTCAGCCCCGCGTCACCCATCGGCCCGCCGAGCACGAACTTGCCGGTCGGGTTGATCAGCAGCCGCGTGGACGACGTGTCCAGCGTGTTGTGCGCCAAGTCGTCGAGCACGGTGTTGAGCACCTTCTCGCGCAGGTCGGGGGCCAGGGTGTTCTCCAGGTCGACATCGGCGGCGTGCTGAGTGGAGATGACCACGGTGTCCAGCCGCACCGGCAAGTCGTTTTCGAAGGCGATGGTGACCT
>JAQTVU010000022.1 GCA_028706695.1 Mycobacterium sp. | reverse complement strand
TGCGGGGAAGAAGATGGCCTTCGAACTCAAGGCGACGCTGGAACAGTCACGCCCGATCGGGGTTTCTCCGATGCGTGGGCAGTCAACACCGGGCATGGAGAGTACCGTTTCGGCCCGAAGGAGAGGTTAGTCCCGAAGGAGAGGTTAGCCCCGTAACCGGTCCGGGTCGACCCCTCGCGGAAGAGAGGGCAGCAGCCAGGTGGCGGAGAAGACGACGCAGACCATTCACATCGAAGCTGATCCCGGCACGGTGCTGGAGGTGATCGCCGACATCGACTCCTACCCGGAGTGGATCTCGGAATACAAGGAAGCCGAAGTGCAGGAACGAGGCGTCGACGGCTACCCCAAGCTGGTGCGATTCGCCATGGACGCCGGCGTCGTCAAAGACACCCTGGTGATGTCCTACCGATGGCCCGAAGATCGCCGGTCGCTGAGCTGGACCCTGGTCTCCAGCTCGCTGCTGCGCTCGCTGGAAGGCTCTTACCTTTTGACACCCAAGGATTCTGGCACCGACGTCACCTATGAGCTGTCGGTGGACCTCGCCATCCCGATGATCGGATTGCTCAAGCGCAAGGCCGAGCGCAGGTTGATCGACACCGCGTTGAAGGATCTGAAGAAACGAGTCGAGGCTGAGTGAGTCCACCGAATTCCGGGCGCCGGCCTCGGCCCGGATCAGTCTGTTCATCGGCAAGGGCGGGGTAGGAAAGTCCACCTTGGCATGCGCGACCGCGGTCTGCGCTGCCGCCACGGGGCAGCGGGTACTGGCGGTGTCCACCGACCAGGCGCACTCGCTCGGCGACGTGCTGGGCCTTCCCGTGCCGCCGAGTCCGCATGAGCTGGTCCGGGTGCCCGCGGATGACGCGGGGGCGGGCGGCGGCTTTCTGGACGCGCTGGCATTGGACACCCTTGCCCTGCTCGAGGCCCGGTGGCACGAGGTGGTCGGCGCGCTGGAGCGCAGGTTTCCCGACTCAGAGCTGAGCACCATTGCGCCGGAAGAACTTTCGGCCTTGCCGGGCATCCAGGAAATGCTCGGGCTTGTTGCCGTCGGTCAGCTCGCCGCCTCCGGGCGATGGGACCGCGTCATCGTTGATTGCGCCTCGACCGCCGATGCGTTGCGGATGTTGACCCTGCCCAGCACCTTCGGGCTCTACGTAGAGCGTGCATGGCCGCGCCATCGTCGGTTGTCCATCGCGGCCGATGACACCCGGTCGGCCGCGGTGGTGAACCTGCTGGAGCGCATCAGCGCCAGTGTCGACGCGCTGGGCGCACTGCTGACCGATGCCAAACGGGTCGGCGCCCACCTCGTGCTGACACCCGAACGGGTGGTCGCGGCCGAGGCGGTCCGGACCCTTGGCTCGCTGGCGTTGATGGGTGTGCGCGTCGAGGAGCTGATCGTCAATCAGGTTCTGTTCCAAGATGACTCATACGAGTATCACAACCTGCCCGACCACCCGGCGTTCTCCTGGTACGCCGAACGCATCAGGGAGCAGCGCCGCGTCTTGGACGAGCTCGACACCAGCATCGGCGACGTGGCGCTGGTGCTGACCCCGCACCTGTCCGGCGAGCCCATCGGGCCCGAGGCGCTGGGCGCCCTGCTCGACGGCGCCCGCCGGCGCCGCGGGGAGGCCCCGCCCGGCCCGTTGCGTCCCGTCGTGGACCTCGAGTCGGGATCGGGACTTGGGTCCATCTACCGGATGCGACTAGCGTTGCCCCAACTCGACACGGGCGCGGTGACGCTGGGCCGTGCCGACGACGACCTGATCGTCGGCGTCGGCGGGTTGCGGCGCCGCATCCGGTTGGCGTCCGTGTTGCGACGCTGCACGGTACTGAACGCGAGCCTGCGGGATAACGAGCTCACTGTGCGTTTCCGACCAGATCCGGAGGTATGGCTCAAGTGAGTGGCGCTCATGCCGACATCGGTCCCGAGTTGCGCAAGCTTGCCCAGGCGATCCTGGACGGCCTTGACCCGGCGGTGCGGGTGGCGGCCGCGTTGACTGCCGGGCGGGGCGCCGGCACCGGCAAGTGCCAGCAACTGTGGTGCCCCGTCTGCGCCCTGGCGGCGTTGGCGACCGGCGATCAGCACCCGCTGCTGAGCGTGATCGGCGAGCACAGCATCGCGCTGGTCGAGGCGCTCCGCGGCATCCTCGACGACATCGACCGGTCGGCGAAACCGCCGCCCGACGGCCCGCCCGGTGGTGGCGTCCGCACCGGCGGGGCTTCTGGGGGCGCCGCGGGCAACGCCGCTTCGAAAACCCGTTACCAGCCCATCCCGATCACCGTCGAGAGGTGATCCACCGCACCGAAGGCCTGCTGAATCAGTGACCCCTTTGAGCGGCAAAGGATTCCGCTATCGCCAGGTAAAAGCGACGGGCGCGGCGCCGGTGATCTGGCTGACCTGCTGTGGAGCGTCGATGCCCCGGGCATGAATCGCCCTGTCCTGGGGAGCTGGGTCCATCCGGTGCCGATGTCGGCGCGGGACGGTGTCGACGCGGTGCCCGGCGCCGGTCGACGGTGGTCGCCGACATGCCCACCGGCAGCGTCGCGGTGTCGTCGCCGATGCCGGACTCGTCGAAACCGCGCAGGACCATACCCCGCCGCACCCAGCACAAGTCCGGCGCCGCAACCACTTTCGGTCACTGCAGGATCCGGCCCTCGCCCGCCCGTGCCTAACGCATCGCGATCGTCTTGGCTACGGCTTTGCGTTGACCGATCCAGCGATGCATCAGCGGCCCGGAGCTGCCGGGTGAGGGCGCGCCGGTACGCGCGCCTGCTCAGGTCCGGCCAGGATCCCATCCAGGATCTCCTCTGAGCGCGCATTTTGGCTGGGTCAACGCGGGAAGTGGTCGGCACCGCCGGGGATCGGTACAGTTAGCGCAAGTACACCGGCGGTGCGGGCGAGAGGGAGGGCCATGTGGTACTGGCTATTCAAGTACATTTTCATGGGCCCGCTGCTTTCCTTGCTTGGGAGGCCGAAAGTCGAAGGGCTGGAATACATTCCGAGGTCAGGGCCGGCGATTCTGGCCAGTAACCACCTCGCGGTGGCGGACAGCTTCTACCTGCCGTTGGTGGTGCGACGCCGGATCACCTTCCTGGCGAAATCCGAATACTTCACCGGCCGTGGGCTCAAGGGGCGGCTCATCGCCTGGTTCTACACCGTGTGCGGCCAGGTGCCGATCGACCGCACCAACGCCGACGCAGCGCAGGCCGCGCTGGACACAGCCGGGCGTCTGCTGGCCGAGGGCAAGCTGCTGGGCATGTACCCCGAAGGCACCCGCTCACCCGATGGCCGACTGTACAAGGGCAAGACCGGACTGGCCCGGCTGGCCCTGCACACCGGCGTGCCGGTGATCCCGGTGGCGATGATCGGCACCAACGTGGTCAACCCGCCGGGCAGCAAGATGTGGCGCTTCGGGCGGGTCACCGTCCGCTTCGGCAAGCCGATGGACTTCTCCCGCTTCGAGGGCATGGCCGGTAACCGCTTCATCGAGCGCGCGGTCACCGACGAGGTGATCTACGAGCTGATGGGGTTGTCCGGCCAGGAGTACGTCGACATCTACGCGGCCAGCGTCAAGGAACGCGACACCGGCGCCTCCACCGGCGAGGCGACCCGCATCCCCGAGACCGCCGCGGGCTGACCGCGGCCGGGTCCAGTCAGCCCGCGGCCGACACCGGCGCCGGCGCGCGGGTCGTCGGATCCGGCGATCCGGAACGGACGGCGACGGTCAGCCCGGCCGCGACGATGACCGCCAACGCCCACCACACATAGGACATCCCGGCCAGCTGGCGCCACCACGCCGCGGTCGTCTCGTGGTGCTTGGGCAGCAGATCTATCGGTGACCACCTCATCAGCGCCGTCCCGGCGAGGCCGACCACCGCCAGCGCGACGTTGCGGCGCCGCCAGGCCAGAACCCCTGTGACGAGCACCGCCGGCAGCATCCACACCCAGTGGTGTGACCACGACACCGGCGAAACCACCAACCCGAACAGCGCCACGCAGATGACCGCGAGCGTCGGCTCGCCGGCCCGCAGCACCCGCCGCATGGCCCACACCGTCAGCGCCAGCACCAGCACCGAGCTCGCCACCCACAGCAGGAACCGTTGCTGGTCGCCGAGACCCAGCCGGGCCAGGGCGCCGGCGATGTTCTGGTCGGTGTTCAGCGCCGCGGCACCGATCCGGTCGGTGTGATGCACGGTGTGCGTCCAGTACTCCCACGAGTCCTCCCACGCCAGGACGAAGGCGGCCAGCGTCGCGGTCGCGAAGGAAACCAGCGTGGTCAGGACCGCGCGGTTGTCCCGGCGCAGCATGAAATAGAGCAGAAACACCGCCGGCGTGAGCTTGAGCGCGATACCCAAACCCAGCAACATCCCCCGCGGCCACGGCGTGCGGCGCGGAAAGCAGTCGGCGATCACCAGGGTCATCAGCACGACGTTGATCTGCCCGAAGGCGAAGTTCGAGGTGATGGGTTCCAGCCAGAGCGCCGCGGCCGCCGAAAGCAGCACGGCAAGCCACAGGCGGCGCAGCCACGCCGGGCCGGGCAGCCTCCTCGATGCGTCCCAGACGTCCAAACGGGTCAGCACGATCGCGGTCGCCGCGATCAGCAGCATCAACGTCAACAGCGTGATCGCGACGCTGGCGGCCGGCATGTGCAGCCAGGCGAACGGCCAGAACACGATGGCCGCCAGCGGGGGATAGGTGAACGGCAGGTTCAGCCCGATCGGCGTGTGGAACAACACCTTCCCCCGGTACAGCGGACGCCCGTCCAGCCAGGCCTGACCGCCCATTCGATAGATGTCGATATCGATGCGATACGGCGTGTGACCGAGCAACCGCCAGGCCACGCAACCCAGCGCCGCGGTGGCGATCAGCCCCAGCAGGCACCACAGCAACACCCGCCCGGGTCGACTGCCCATGCCGGGCGCCTGCGGTGTAGTCATGTCCGCAACAGCGTAATCGGTGCCCACGCCCGGCGGGTGGCACCGCGCGGCTCGCGACGGGCGGGCACGGACAGGCGTAGGTTGCTAGAGTGCTTCACTGGTTCGTGCTGAGGGTGACCCGCTGGTTCTCCCACGACATCCACGCCGGTGGCCGGCTGCCGCTGCTGTGCTGCCTGATCGCCTTCATCCTGACCTTCTTCGTCACCCCCACGTTCGTGCGCTTCATCCGCCACCACGCCACGACCGACCAGCCGGCCAGGTGGTGGCACCCGCGCAACGTTCACATCGGCGGCGTGCACATCCACCACGTGGCGTTCGGGGTGGTCCTGGTGCTGGTTTCCGGGCTGATCCTGGTGACCTGGTCCATCCACGGGCACGAACCCGAATTTACCTTGGCGGCAATCATTTTCGGTGTTGGCTCCGCCCTGGTCCTCGACGAGTACGCGTTGATCCTGCACCTTTCGGACGTCTACTGGTCTGAAGACGGCCGCACATCGGTGGACGCCGTGTTCGCCGCGGTGGCCGTCGCCGGGCTGTTGATGATGGGTCTGCACCCGCTGATGTTCTTCCTGCCGATCTGGGAGGGCGCCGACTCCACGGCGCTGCGGGCGGCGGTGGCCGGCGCGATGGCGTTGACGCTGCCCCTGGCGGTGATCGTGGTGCTCAAGGGCAAGGTGTGGACCGGGCTGCTGGGCATGTTCATCGTCGTGCTGCTGGTGGTCGGCGCGATTCGGTTGTCCCGGCCTCACGCCCCATGGGCGCGGTGGCGGTACACCAACCAGCCGGAGAAGATGCGCCGGGCCCTGCAACGCGAGCGGACGCTGCGCCGCCCGGTCGTGCGGGCCAAGCTGGCGCTGCAGTGCGCGATCGCCGGCACCCCACGCCTGCCCGACGAGCGTACGGTCGACGCCCGGCTGGACCACGACGTGCGTCCGGCGCCGCCGCCGGAGAAGACCGAACCCATCCTGATCGCCAGATGAGCTGCCTTTAGGCTGCCCGGGTGCGGTACTTCTACGACACCGAATTCATCGAGGACGGCCGCACCATCGACCTGATCTCGATCGGGGTGGTCGCCGAGGACGGTCGCGAGTACTACGCGGTGTCCACCGACTTCGACCCCGGGCGCGCCGGCGGCTGGGTGCGCGCCAACGTGCTGCCCAAGCTGCCGCCGCCGGCCTCGCAGTTGTGGCGTTCGCGCAACCGGATTCGCGCCGACCTGGAGGAATTCTTCGGGGTCGACGGCGACGAGCCGATCGAGTTGTGGGCCTGGGTGGGGGCGTATGACCACGTGGCCCTGTGTCAGTTGTGGGGCCCGATGCCGGGCCTGCCGCCGGCGTTGCCCCGTTTCACCCGGGAACTGCGGCAGTTGTGGGAGGACCGGGGATGCCCCAAGCTGCCGCCGCGGTCGCGCGACGCGCACAATGCGCTGGTCGACGCCCGCGATCAGCTGCATCGATTCCGGACGATCAGCTCGGTCCGGGACGGTCCGCGGTGAGTCCCCGATGCCCGAGAGGTGACCTTCGCCGCGATCCGTCCGGGCGCCCCGCAGTTACCATGGATCGATGAACTGGACCGTCGACATACCGATCGACCAGCTGCCGCCGCTGCCGCCGCTGCCGGCCGACCTGCGCGCCCGATTGGACGCCGCGCTGGCCAGACCCGCCACGCAGCAACCCAGCTGGCCGGTCGACCGGGCCGCGGCGATGCGCACGGTGCTCGAGAGCGTGCCCCCGGTGACGGTGCCGTCGGAGATCGTGCGCCTGCAAGAACAGCTGGCCCAGGTCGCCAGGGGCGAGGCCTTCCTTTTGCAGGGTGGCGACTGCGCGGAGACGTTCACCGAGAACACCGAACCCCACATCCGGGGCAACATCCGCACCCTGTTGCAGATGGCGGTGGTGCTGACGTACGGCGCCAGCACGCCCGTGGTCAAGGTGGCCCGCATCGCGGGTCAGTACGCCAAGCCACGGTCGGCCGACACCGACGCGCTGGGGCTGAAGTCCTACCGCGGCGACATGGTCAACGGCTTCGCCCCGAACGCCGCCGCGCGCGAGCATGACCCGTCACGACTGGTACGCGCCTACGCCAACGCCAGCGCGGCGATGAACCTGGTGCGGGCGCTGACTTCGTCGGGGCTGGCGTCGCTGCATCTGGTGCACGACTGGAACCGGGAGTTCGTGCGGACTTCCCCGGCCGGCGCGCGCTACGAGGCGCTGGCCACCGAGATCGACCGCGGGCTGCGTTTCATGAGCGCCTGCGGGGTAGCCGACCGCAACCTGCAGACCGCCGAGATCTACGCCAGCCACGAGGCGCTGGTGCTCGACTACGAGCGGGCGATGCTGCGCTTGTCTGCGGTCGAGGACGGTGAGCCGCGCCTCTATGACCTCTCGGCGCATACGGTCTGGATCGGCGAGCGCACCCGCCAGCTCGACGGGGCGCACGTGGCGTTCGCCGAGGTGATCGCCAACCCGATCGGCGTCAAGATCGGCCCGACCATCACCCCCGAACTGGCCGTCGAATACGTCGAGCGGCTGGATCCGCACAACAAGCCTGGCCGGCTGACGCTGGTGAGCCGGATGGGCAACAACAAGGTCCGCGACCTGTTGCCCCCCATCGTGGAGAAGGTCCAGGCCACCGGCCGCCGGGTGATCTGGCAGTGCGACCCCATGCACGGCAACACCCATGAGTCGTCCAACGGGTACAAGACCCGGCACTTCGACCGCATCGTCGACGAGGTGCAGGGATTTTTCGAGGTGCACCGCGCGCTGGGCACTCATCCCGGCGGCATCCACGTCGAGCTCACCGGCGAGAACGTCACCGAATGCCTCGGCGGCGCGCAAGACATTTCGGACACCGACCTGGTGGGCCGCTATGAGACGGCGTGCGACCCACGGCTGAACACCCAGCAGTCGCTGGAGCTGGCGTTCCTGGTCGCCGAGATGCTGCGCGACTGAATCCACCGGTCACATCAGCAGTCCGCTCAGGTTGGCGCCGAGCGTCCAGGCCACGGTGGCGACCAGCCCGGTGACGGCCAACACGAGCGCCACCCAGATCACCACCATGCGCCGGCCGCGCTGCCGTGCCCACGCGAATTCGCTCAGCGGGATGCCGGCGAATTCGCCTGTGCCACGTTCGTATTCGTCGTCGGGACGTTCCGCAAGCTCGCGCCGGGAGTCGGGGCGGCGGCTGAGCCGGCGGGTGGGCCGGCACACCGGCGCCCCGGCGCGGTGTGCGCGCACCTGCCCCTGCCCGGCGCCGCGCCGCTCCCGCGTCCGGCTGTGCTGCGGTGCCGCCGAACGATGCTGGGCCGAGTTGCGCGGAGCGGGCACCCGGAAGTCCGGCAGCGCGAGCTCGTCGGCGATCGCCTCCAGGTCGGCGGCCATCTCGATGGCGTCGGCATGGCGGTCGGCGGGGTTGCGCGCGGTCGCGCGCAGCACCAACTCGTCGAATTGCGTTGGCACGCCATCGATCGCGGCGCTGGGCCGGGGCACATCGGTGTCCAGCCGGCGGTAGGCGATCGACAGCGCCGAGTCGCCGGTGAACGGCGTGCATCCGGTCAGCAGCTCGTAGACGAGGATGCCGACGGAGTAGACATCGCTACGGGGACTGGCGTTGCCGTCGCGCACCTGCTCGGGGGACAGGTAAGCCGCCGTGCCCACGATCACGCTGCTGGACGTGATCCCGGCGGCGGCGACGGCGCGCACCAACCCGAAGTCGGCGATCTTGACGTCACCGTCGTCGGAGATCAAGACGTTCTCGGGCTTGACGTCGCGATGCACCAGCCCGGCCCGGTGCGCGGCGGCCAGCCCGCCCAGAATCGGGCGGAGCACGGCGACGACGGCGTGAGGCGGCATGGGCCCGCGCTCGGCCAGCAGCTCGCGCAGGGTGCCGCCCTCGATGAGTTCCATCACCAGAAACGGATGACGCCCGTCCATGCCTTGGTCGTAGACCGCGACCAGGGCCGGATTCTTCAGCCGCGCCACGGTGCGGGCCTCGAGCCGGAAGCGGGTCACAAACTGCTCGTCTCCGGCGTACCGCGAGTCCATCACCTTTAGCGCGACCGGCCGATCCAGCCGCACATCGAGGCCGCGGTACACCGTCGAGGTGCCACCGCTGGCGATCGCGGACTCGACGCGGTAGCGGCCGTCCAGCAACGCACCCTCCAACGGGTCGTCCGTCCCCGCTCCGGCCACCGGGCCATCGTAGATCCGGCGCCGCGGCCGGTTGCCAGAACCCGAACTCGGCGCGCGTGGTGGGCATTACACTTGCGCCGTGGGCAGTATTCCGGCCGGCGACGACGTGTTAGATCCCGACGAACCAACCTACGACCTGCCTCGGGTCGCCGAAATGCTCGGCGTGCCGGTCAGCAAGGTCAGCCAGCAGCTGCGTGAAGGCCACTTGGTCGCGGTGCGCCGCAACGGCGGCTTGGTGATTCCGCAGGTGTTCTTCACCGGCACCGGTGAGGTGGTGAAAAGCCTGCCGGGGCTGTTGCCCATCCTGCACGACGGCGGCTACCAGGAGACCGAGATCGTGCGGTGGCTGTTCACCCCGGACCCGTCGCTGACCGTCACCCGCGACGGCAGCAAGGACGCCGTGAGCAACGCCCGTCCCGTCGACGCGCTGCATGCCCATCAGGCGCGCGAAGTGGTGCGCCGGGCGCAGGCGATGGCGTACTAGTTGGGGCGGGTGCGGCCGCGCCGGCCCCCGATGGCGGCGCCCGGTGCAGGGTGTACCAGGCGATCGCCGCGCAGCTGGTGGCCAGCCAAAAATGCAGCCAGGAGTACATCCCGTGGGAGCCGTCGGGTTTGAAGATCACCATCACCCAGACCGAGAATCCGGCGATGGCGGCGACCGCGCGTCGTGACCGGACCAACGGTGCCACGGCCGCCAGCGGCCAGGAGTAGTACCAGGGCAGGGCGGCGGGCACGAACAGCACCACGACCAGCATCGACCAGGCGATCCCGGTCAGCACGGCTCGGTCGTCGCGCCGGTATCGCCACCACAACAGCGGTAACGACACCGCGATGATCCCGATCCCGATCAACCGGGTGACCCGCAGCAGGGGATAGAAGCCGAACGAGAAAAAGTTGCGGCCCCACGCGTGGATGAGGTTCGCCGCCCCAGTCGGCACGGTCAGCCAGTTGATGATCTTCACCGACCCCGCCAGCGCGGTCAACCAGCCCAGGCCGACGCCGGCCATCCCCGACAGGGCGCCGAACACCACGGCGAAAATGAGCACGGCGATGCCGCCGGCCGCCAGGAACGCCCGGCCGGGAGGGTATCCGCGCCGATCGCGCAGCTGCCGCATCCACGCCCAGACCAAGAACGGCAACGCGATCGCCGCGGTGGCTTTGACCGCGCTCGCGACCGTGATCAGGGTGATGCCCAAAACGCCTCGGCCGTTGAAGGTCAGCGCGATACCGGCGGTCATCAGCCCCACCATCAGCATCTCGTTGTGCACCCCGCCCATCAGGTGGATGAGCACCAGCGGGTTGAGCACGCACACCCACAGGGCGGTGGAGCCGTCGGCGCCCAGGTGGCGGGCCAGTCGGGGGGCCGCCCAGATCAGCAACGCCAGGCCGGGCAGCATGCACAGGCGCAGTAGCATCGTCCCGCTGACCACGTTGTCGCCGACGATCATCGTGATGAACCTGGCGACCAGAATGAACGCCGGGCCGTACGGCGCGGTCGTGATTGTCCAGATCGGACTCACATTGTCCAGCAACGCATTCGGGTTGGCGACGGGACCGACCGCATAAGGATCCAGGCCGTCGCGCAGCAGCGCTCCCTGCGCCAGGTAGGAATAGGTGTCCCGGCTGAACACCGGCACCGACAGCAGCAACGGCGCCAGCCAGAAGCCGGTGGTGGCTCGCATCACGAACTCGGTCGCTTCGCCGGCCAGCACCCGCCGGCCAAGCGCCAGCCAGGCGATGAGCAGCAGCGCCACCCCCGACCACAACACGATCGACGACAGCACCAGCCCGTGGCCGAACCGCAGCCACGACATGTGCATCGACTCGAGCAGCGGGTCGTGCTGGCGGGTGCTGCCCGCTCCGAGTCCGCCCAGGGTGATCAGCACCGAGCCCAGGAAGCCCAGCCTGGCCGGCCGGGACTGCGGGCCGGCAGAGAACCCGAGCAGCATTGAGAGATATTGCCGGACAGCGTCTTTGATGGTCCCCGAGCTGCCGGCCGGAACCTGCGCCGGCGTGGACGGACTGCTCATCGCTCAGGCGGACCGATTCGTGGCCTGCTTGGCCAGTTCGGACAGCCCCGCCTTGGCCGCCGCGTCGATGGGTGCGGCCGCCAGCACGGCCAGCGCCCGCTGCGTCAGTGCGGCGATACGCTGCTCGGCCGCGCTCAAGGCGCCCACCGCTGCGATGACGCTGCGTAGTTCGTCGACCTGCGCGTCGGTCATTCGGGCGCCGATCGAGTTCCGTAACAGGTTGGCGGCCAAGGGATCCGATCTGTCCGCCCGCTCGACCGCCTCGGCCAGCAGCACCGTGCGCTTGCCGGAGCGCAAGTCGTCGCCGGAGGGCTTGCCGGTGACCTCCGGGTCCCCGAAGACGCCCAGCACGTCGTCGCGCAGCTGGAACGCCACACCCAGGTCGGTCCCGAACTGGCCGAAGATCGCCTGGACGTCGGGCCGGTCGGCGGCCGCGGCGGCCCCGAGCTGCAACGGGCGCGCGACGGTGTAGCAGGCGGTTTTGAACGTGGCGACGTTCATAGCCGAGGGGACCGACGCGGCGGCGCTGGCCTCGGCGACGATGTCGAGGTATTGCCCGGCCAACACCTCGGTGCGGATGTCGGCCCACACCCGATGGATGCGCCGCCGGGCTTCGGGAACCAGGTCGGCGCCGAAGACGATGTCGTCGGCCCAGGCCAGCGCCAAGTCGCCGAGCAGAATGGCCGCCGATTCGCCGAACCGCTCGGGGGAGCCCCGCCACCGGCGGTCGCGGTGCAGCGTCGCGAAGCGCAGATGCGCGGTGGGCCTGCCACGGCGCGTCGAGGAGTCGTCGATCACGTCGTCGTGCAGCAGGGCGCAGGCATGCAGCAGCTCCAGCGCCGAGAACAGCAGCAGCACCCCGGGATTCGGATCGCCGGTGGCCACCGCGCGCCAGCCCCAGTAGGCGAAGGCGGGCCGCAGCCGCTTGCCGCCACCCAGCACGAAATCCTCGAGGGCGGCGACGAAGACGCCGTAGTCATCCCCGATGTATGCGGTCTCGGCGCGCCGCTGGCGCAGATATCGCCGAAGTTGGTCGGTGATGGCGCCGGTCAACTCGACGGTTGCCGCTGCTGCTGGGGCTTTCGGGCTCAGCGCGGCGCCCCTTTCTGCTCGGGGTGACGTGGTTGTCCTCCTTGGCCCGTCAGTGTATGTCGCGTCGCCTACACCAGTTGCTTCGACCGGCTCACTATCTCGCCCCTATGCTGGCGAGGGTGTCCGAAGACAAGCGCTGACTTAGTCGTGGACTCAATCGTGGCAATAGTCGTCTGATGGAGGAGCCGCGTGACCCTCAACACCGTCGCCCTGGAGCTGGTGCCGCCGAACGTGGCGGACGGCCGGGAGCGGGCGCTGGAAGATGCGCGGAAAGTGGTGCGGTTCTCCGCCGAGTTCGGCCTCGAGGGCCGGATTCGCCACGTGATGATTCCCGGGATGATCGCCGAGGAC